>JACMMD010000105.1 GCA_014379235.1 Anaerolineae bacterium | reverse complement strand
GCATCGTGCCCCTACTGGAGTTTTAAGACAGGACTGGCTGACGCGCCACGTTCACGGCCATGACCACCGGAATCGGGAAGCCGTTGAAGGCCACGGCGTACTCGTTGGTGTATGCGCCTGTGTCAAGAAAGATCAGCCGATCATCAATGAACGTTTCCGGCAGTTCGATGTTGCGAGCGATCACGTCACAGCTATCGCAGCTTGGGCCGGCCAGCGTGTAACGCTTCGTCGGGCGAAAGGCCGCGTTCTCGTTCAGGTGACGCACGACAGGCGGGAAGCCTTCGTAGGTTTCCATCAAGCCGTTGAACACGCCCGCGTCCAGATACAGCCATGTTTCTTCGCCGCGCTGTGCCTGACCCACGACGGATGCCAACAAGCGCCCGGATTCACCGACAAGGCCGCGACCCGGTTCGAGGATGAGCATGAGTTCATTCTGCGGTGTCGGGATGTACTCCGCGACAGCCTGCATGACGGACTCGCCAATGGCTTCCAGCGTGGGGATGTGCGGCGTGTGATAGTGACCCGCCGGGAAACCGCCGCCGATGTCCAGAAAGTTCAGGTTGAAACCGCGCTGCACTGCTTCGCGCCAAACGACGCCGCAGGCCGCAATCGCGTTCGCCCAGCTATGTACCGATAAGCACTGCGATCCAACGTGAAATGACAACCCAATCGGCTCTAAGCCAAGATCACGCGCCTGCTCGAACAGCGCTAACGCGGTCTCGCCATCGACACCGAACTTACCGGCCAATGGCAGGACGCTGCCCGTATTATCCACAGCTAACCGCACGTAAACGCGGCAGCCGGGAGCGCTGCGAGCGACCTTTTCAACTTCGTGAGTCGAGTCGACAACCATCGCGTACACGCCAGCTTCTTGCATTGCGGCAATGAAGGCCGGGGTCTTGATGGGATTACTGCAAATAATCTGGTCACCGCTTGCGCCAGCGTCCAGCGCCCGCCGCAGCTCTGCCGGTGATGCGATTTCCAAGCCGCCGCCACGTTCCGCTACCAGATTAACAATCTGCTGGTTGGCGTTGGCTTTCATGGCGTAGTACACCAGCCCGTCGGGGAAGGTGTCGAGAAACCGATCATAGGTATAGTGAATCGCCTCGAAATCGAGGACGAGCGTGGGGGTGATTGTGCGTGAGTCGTGCATAACAACGTCCATTTGGACAGTCTTCATCGGATACTGTTGTTCTCCAATCGGGAAAAATATGAGGTATTCACAATCACGCATTGTACGACCAAATTCGCGTAAATTTCATTAGAATTTTGTCACAAATGGTTAGAGTTTCTAGCGGGCTTGGTCTCACATGGTACAGAGGCTTTCGGCTACAATAGACGATATTCAATCCTACAGGTTGGTTGTATCCGACAAGGAGCTTAAGCTCCTTGTTTGGCGAAAACTTTAATTCATTCGGACGAACTTCACTTATGGATAAATCGCAACGGGATGGCGCGCTGCTGATTTTGCTGGCATCGGCGTGCTACGGGTTTTTGCCTGTGTTCACCAAGTGGCTGTACAGCGCGGGCATGGAGCCTATCGACGTGGTGACGTGGCGCTTCATCGTCGCCGCGCCGATGATGCTGCTCGGTGCGCGCTGGTTGGAACGCGGGCGAACGGACGGCCCGCCTGTGCCGTGGAAGCGTCTGCTTTTGGTAGGCGGATTGTTTTCGGCGGCGGCGGGTACGGCCTTCGTCGGGCTGCAACTCATGTCGGCCAGCGCCTATCTGGTGCTGTTCTACACCTATCCGGCGATGGTGGCCGTTATCAGCGTCATCACAGGCGAAAAGCTGTCGCTGCGTTTCTGGCTGGCGCTGATGCTGACGCTGGTCGGCGTGGCACTGACTGCGCCGGAGTTCATCGCTGGCTTGAGCCAGAATGTATTCGGCGCGGGATTGGCGTTGGCTAACGCGGGCGTGGTCGCGGTTTACTATTTCGTCAGCAATTATGTGATGCGCGGCCAAACGCGGCAGGCACAGGCTACCACATGGGTGATGTTCGGCGCGTTGATCGTGTTTATCGTCATCGTATCGGTACGGGCTGCGTTCGGTTATGGTGGACTGGTTGCGCCGCCAACGCCGGATACATGGCTCTGGCTGTTTGGTTTGGGGACGATCTGTACGGCGCTG
>JACMMD010001005.1 GCA_014379235.1 Anaerolineae bacterium | reverse complement strand
TCCCCTGAACGGTCCCTATCTCGCCACAAATACTGCCCGTCGAATACAAACGGAAAGCTCGACGCACAATCGCTGCTGCACGAGGTTCGACATATATACCTGACGGGCGTTCAAGGGTTGCCTGTGATTGCGTGACGAGAACGTAGCCGAGCGGGGCGATGCTACCGTTAAATTCACCGTTGATCGCTCGCTGACGTTTGCCACGTTTGGTTTCGCTGCTGAGATTCTTGGAGTAGAAGGCTGAGAAGACAGCCAGCATCTGCTCCATCATCGCCGAGTAAGCGGAATCGTCGTCATCTTCACTAAAGCCTTCGACGCAGTACAGTTTGACGCCATATTCCTTTCCATTCGCACCAAGCAGGGGTTAGCCGCAGCGAAGGCGCAGGGGAAGCAGCTTGGGCGTCCAGTCGGCAGTCGTAACCAAGAGCGTCCGCTTGATCCGCACCGGGAACAAATCAAAGCCTATCTTTAGCTTGGGTTGAACATCGCTTTGATCCGCAAGCTGGTCAATCCGCATCTGGCTCGACCACTGACCTATAACTCGTTCAAATATTTCGTTCAGCACGACGACCAATTGCGCGTGCGACTTCTACTATAGGTGCGCCAGTAAAGCGAGTGGGCTAGGCTTATTCATGAGCGTAACATTCCACGCAGCGCAACGTCGAACACTGTCTTCGCAGGATTACATCGACGACAGTTGTAACTAAATGTGATCGAGGTTAGGCGAGAAAGGGGACTTTGTAGTGCAAATGAGGATGTAGGCTAGGGTAGAGCTGTGCGGCATCACCAAACACTACAGCACAACAGAAAAACTTTGACCAGCGCTACTCCAAGGAGCGGGCACAGCGGTAACGATGTGAAATTCGCCTTCGTTAAAGTCCTTTACCAATCTTTCATTCAGCATGACGCCGAGCTGCGGAAGTGACCTTTGTGGATTGATCCCTAAGACTGTCCAGCCGGTTCCAAGTATGGATCATTTTATGAAACGGTCATCTTTTACTTATGTGATTATGAAGATCACATGTCAAAATAACCGCTATGAATATATTATCTGTCACTACCAATGGCTTGTACTGTGATGTAGGCGATTTTTACATCGACCCGTGGCAGCCTGTCGAGCGCGCTGTCGTCACGCACTTACACGGCGACCATTATGCGCGGGGCTGCAAATCCTATTTGATTAGCGATGACAGCCGCCACATCGCACCGCTGCGGCTCGGTGAAGATGCCGCCGTGCAAACCCTCGCCTATGGCGAACCGCTTATCATCAAGGGCGCGAAAGTGTCACTGCATCCGGCGGGGCATATCCTCGGCTCGGCGCAGATTCGTGTTGAGGTTGACGGTGAAGTGATGGTCGTCAGCGGTGATTATAAGCGCGAGGCGGATCGCACCTGCGCGCCGTTCGAAGTCGTGCCCTGCGACACCTTCATCACCGAAGCAACGTTCGGTCTGCCGATTTACCGCTGGGATAAGCAGCAGGTCGTATTCGACCAGATCAACGCATGGTGGCGCGACAATCAAGCGCAGGGCAAAACCAGCGTGATCTACGGCTACGCGCTTGGCAAAGCACAGCGCATCCTCGCGGGCGTGGATTCAAGCATCGGCCCGATCTACACACACGGCGCGGTTGAAACGCTGACCGAAGCCTATCGCAAAAGCGGCATCAACATGCCTGCGACAATTTATGCAGCCGACGCGACAACCAAAGATTTCCACGATGCGCTGATCGTCGCGCCACCGTCCGCACGCGGGACTCACTGGCTGCGGCGCTTCGGCGATGTATCGCAGGCATTCGTCAGCGGTTGGATGCGGATTCGCGGCGTTCGTCGGCAGCGCACGGTTGATCGTGGCTTCGTCCTCAGTGATCATGTCGATTGGACAGAACTAATGAACACGGTCAAAGAGACGAGCGCGGAGCGTATCGGCGTCACGCATGGGTACACGCAGGTGGTCGCTCAGTGGCTGGGTGAGCAGGGTTACGATACGTTCACCGTCGAGACCCGTTTTCGCGGTGAGCAAAACGAGGAGAGCGAATAACGATGCAGAAATTCGCCGATCTCTATACCAACTTGGACGAAACCAACAGTACCAACGAGAAGGTTCATCACCTCGTCAATTATTTCAGCACTGCCGACCCTGCCGATTGCGCGTGGGCGGTGTATTTCCTGATCGGTAGACGCCCGAAACGCATCGTCAACAACACCTTAATGACGCAGTGGGCCGCCGAAGAAGCCAATATTCCGGCGTGGCTGTTCGGTGAGTGTTATGACGCCGTCGCCGACAGCGCGGAGACCATCACGCTGCTGCTGCCCGAAACACATAACTCCAGCGACCAGTCGCTGCGCTGGTGGGTCGAAGAACAACTGCTGCCGCTGCAAGCAATGACCGATGTAGAACAGCAGCATGAACTGGTTCTCAGCGCGTGGAATAGCTTGAACACGCGCCAGCGCTTTATCTTCAACAAGCTGATAACGGGCGCGTTTCGCGTGGGCGTTTCTCAGCGGTTAGTCATTCGCGCATTGGCCCGCGTCAGCAGTGTCGATGAGGCCAGCATCGCGCACCGTTTGATGGGCAATTGGGAGCCAACGCCGGAGTTCTATCAGACACTTGTCAGCCTCGACACGCAGGATGCCGACATCAGCCGCCCGTATCCGTTTTTCCTCGCGTATGCGGTGTCCGATGAAAGCAACCCGTCCGGCGAACTCGGTGATCTGACCGAGTGGCAGGTTGAATGGAAATGGGACGGCATTCGCGCGCAGCTGATTAAGCGCGGCGGCAAAGTGTATTTGTGGTCACGCGGCGAAGAACTGGTGACCGACGCTTATCCCGAAGTCGCGGGGATTGGTGAACTGCTGCCCGATGGCACGGTGCTGGACGGCGAACTGCTAGTATGGAAAGACAGTTCGGTGCAGCCGTTCGCGCAGCTTCAGCAGCGCATCGGGCGCAAGAGCCTGAGCAAGAATATCCTCGCAGATGTTCCGGTTGTTTTCATGGCATACGATTTGCTGGAACTCGACGCTGAGAATATGCGCGAACGTCCGGTTGAAGAACGCCGCCGGATGCTGGAAACCCTGCAAGCGTCCGTCGCCAGCGATGTGCTGAAATTGTCGCCGCTGGTCGAAGTGAAAACATGGCCCCAACTGCTGGAACTGCGATCCGAGAGCCGTGGGCGCGGTGTCGAGGGCTTCATGCTCAAGCGGCGCGGTTCGCCGTATCGCGTCGGGCGCAAACGCGGCGACTGGTGGAAGTGGAAGATCGAGCCGTATACCATCGACGCGGTGATGATCTACGCACAGCGTGGCAGCGGCAAACGCGCCAGTCTGTACACCGATTACACATTCGCCGTGTGGGACGAAAACCGTGAGCTTGTGCCCTTTGCGAAGGCCTATAGCGGCCTCAGCGATGTCGAAATCCGCGAGTTGGATAACTGGATTCGCAACAACTTCAAAGAGCGTTTCGGCCCGGTTCGCAGCGTTCCGCCGCATCAGGTGATGGAACTGGGCTTCGAGGGGATTCAACTCAGCAAGCGTCACAAGTCCGGCATCGCCGTGCGCTTCCCGCGTATTTTGCGCTGGCGCAAAGATAAACCCATCGAAGAAGCTGATACGCTGGAAACGATTCGCCAGCTTTTAGCCACATCGGGCGAAGCCGCCGCCGAGGATGGCGAGTCGTGATCGCTGAGTCGCTGCTGCAACCCGTCGAAGCGTGGTTCGAGGAGCGCGGCTGGACACCGTTTCCCTTTCAGCGTGAGGTCTGGCAGGCGTATCTCGATGGCGAAAGCGGCCTCATTCATTCGCCTACGGGCACGGGTAAAACCTATGCGGCCTTTCTCGGCGCGGTGCTCCAATGGCTGAATGCCAATCCGAACGCGCTTTCGAAAAGCGTCAAGCGCGCACAGACCACGCCGTTTACGGTGCTGTGGATCACACCGCTACGGGCGCTTTCTGCTGATACCGCACGCACATTAGAGACAGTCATCGAGCATTTTGGATTGCCTTGGTCGCTGGAAACGCGCACCAGCGATACACCTTCATCGGTGCGAAATCGGCAGGGGACACGCTTACCGACGGTGTTGATTACCACGCCGGAGAGTTTTTCGCTGCTGCTGTCACGCCCGAATGCGCGTGAGTTGTTCCAGAGCATCGGCCTTATGGTGGTCGATGAATGGCACGAATTGATGTCCGGCAAGCGCGGCACTCAAACCGAACTTGGCCTTGCCCGTCTGCGGCGCTGGCAGTCGGATGTGCGCGTGTGGGGTCTCAGCGCGACGATGGGCAATCTCGACGTAGCACTGCGGTCGCTGCTCGGTATGTTCGACCTGCAAACGGGCGAAATCCCTGATGGGCGTTTAGTACGCGGCGATGTGCCCAAGCAGCTTGTGATTGACAGCATCATTCCACCGAAGATGGAACGTTTCCCGTGGGCCGGGCATCTGGGACTCAAGCTGCTGCCACAGGTCGTCCAAGCGGTTGATAAGAGCCGCACGACATTGATCTTCACCAACACCCGTTCGCAAACCGAGATGTGGTTTCAGGCGCTGTTGGATGCGCGCCCTGATTGGGCCGGGGTTATCGCACTGCATCACAGTTCGCTTGATCCCAAGACACGCTTGTGGGTCGAGGAAGGTCTGCGTAACGCCAGCTTGAAGTGCGTAGTGTGTACGTCCAGCCTTGATCTCGGCGTCGATTTTCCGACGGTTGACCGCGTGTTTCAGGTTGGCAGTCCGAAGGGTGTAGCGCGTTTGATCCAGCGCGCAGGTCGCAGTGGTCACCAGCCGCAGGCCGTCAGCCGTGTGACGTGTGTGCCGTCTCACGCGCTCGAACTGATCGAAGTCGCTGCCGCGCGCTGGAGTATCGAGCACGAGCATATCGAAGCGCGTCCACCTGTCGAGAAGCCACTGGATGTGCTGGCACAGCATCTGGTGACGCTCGGCTTGGGCGGCGGTTTTGACGATGACGTGTACGATGAGGTTCGCACGACTTACGCTTATCGCAACCTGACACGCGACGAATGGGACTGGACGCTGCAATTCGTGGG
>JACMMD010001004.1 GCA_014379235.1 Anaerolineae bacterium | reverse complement strand
GTCCGCGTAGCCCATGATCGACGTGAGCGGGTTCTTGAGTTCGTGCGCCACAAAGCTGACGAATTCGCTCTTAGAGTTGTTGGCGCGGGTGAGTTCGTCGTATAGCTGCGCGTTGGCGATGGACACGCTGGCATGTTCCGCGAGACGCTGCACAAACGCGAGGTCGAGCAGGTTCAAACGCGGCTGGCGAGTAGCTTCCAATATCAGAACGGCGTTGATCTCGCCGCCGGAGAGCATCGGCACGGTGATCTGGCTCAAGCTGCCACGCTTGCTCGGAATATACACGGGGTCGATCTTCACATCGGGCACAAGGTCAGGCTGGCGAGTACGTATAACGCGGCTGACGATGCCACGATCTATCGGCCATATCATCCCCTGTGCGCCATCGGGAAAATCTTCCGGTTCGTAGCCGACAGCGTGGACGATTTGCAGCACAGGTGGCTCACCAATGACCACGCCCAGCGCGCCGACGGTGGCATTACTCTGTGACAGCGCCCATCGCAGCGTGATTTCCGCGACCTTGCCCAAGTCCAGCGAACGGTTCAACTCCACGTCGATACGTTCCAGCGTTTGCAGTTCGGAGACGCGGGCCGTGAGTTGGAAGTCGGTCATCTGGAACAAGCGCGCATTTTCGATAGCGACTGCCGCTTGCCCTGCGAACGTCGTTAGCAGGCTGGCGTCGTCTTCCGTGAACAGTCCACCATCGCGGCGGTTTAATACCTCAAGTACGCCGATCACGCGCCCTTTAGTCATCAGCGGCACGGCTAAAATCGCGTCGGTCTGGAAGCCGCCTTTGGTGACTTCGCCGCCCCAACGCGGGTCTTTCGCCGCTTCGTTGACAATGACGTGCTTGCCGCGTTTGGCCACTTCACCGACCAAACCACGTCCAGCGGGCAGCCGTACACCGATCAGGTCATGACCGGCTTCGCCCGTGACGACCTTAAATTCGAGATCGCCACTGTTGTCATCATCGACGGTTAGCAGCAGCGAACCAGCCCCGGCTTCGAGAATGTCCGTCGCGCTGTTGGTAATCAGTTCGAGCAGCTTTTCGACGTCCAACTCGGATGCCAGACGGCGGCTAACATCATTGAGTGCGCCTAGCTGACGGGCGCGCAGATTGGTTTCAGCAAACAGCCGGGCTTTGTCCAGCGAGGTTGCCGCCAGCGAACTGATGTCCAGAAAGATTTTCATCTGGTCATCGGCGTAGGCTTTCTCGGTTTCGGTGCTGCCAACGGCCATGATGCCGAGTGTACGTTGCCCCGCAATCAGCGGCACGCCCATCCATGCGTGGATGCTTTCACTCATCGCCCCGATTTTGGCGTGGCGTTGGGTCATCGCGCTGGCGAAATCCAGCACACGTAAAGGCTCGGTGGTGCGGATCACTTCGCTGAACAGGTCGCTGCCCAGATCCCAGCGTCGGTTTTCTTTGTCGGTATAACGCTCGTCGTTTTCCAAAAAGAACGCGAAGTAAAGCTGATCGTTGGCTGGTTCGCGCAGCACGATATAGAAATAGTCGGCGCGAATGAGCTTGCTGGTCTGCGCGTTGATGAGTTCGAGCAGGTCGTCAAATTCGAGCGTGAAGTTCACCGCTTGACCCACTTGACTCAACACGTCCAACTCGCGTACACGGTTCTCCAACGAGCCGACCACTTGAGCGCGCTCGACGGCGACGGCGATCTGGTTGGTCAGATTGTCAATGAAGCGCAGTTCTTCGTAACCGTAACGGCCTTCACCGGAACGCGGCGGCCCGATGATGATGAAGCCGTTGAGTTGGCTGCTGCCACCGAGACCCGCCAGCGCTAGAGGCTGCAAGATCATCAAGCGCGCCCGCTCGGAGCGCAGTTCAATTGGCCAAGGACGGCCTGATTCGAGATAGACGACACTCTCGCTGCTGTTAAGCAGTTCGACCACGCCGCTGTCCGCGCTAAAACGCAGATCGGTGGTGTCGGCGGTTGGCGCTTTACCATTGGCAATCGGTAGAGCCGCATAATCGCCTGCGGACTGCCGCAGGAAGATGTGCGTGTGTGTCGGCTCGATGGTTTCGTCAAGTTCTTTGTGCAGGGCCGACAAAATGGGTTCAAGTTCGGATAGGCGCGTTAGTTCGGCGGCAAAGGCTTCGCTGCGATTCTGATAGCTGCGCCGTGTGCGGAAATAGATCGCATCAATGCGCTGCTGCAAATGAGTGCGTATCGGCAAGAACAGCGCAGCGATGACGGCAATCATCAGGCCGATCATGAACGGATTGTTCGCGCCGATGAGTTCGCCCGTAATCAGGCTCAGGCTGAACACCATTAGGAAGTAGCCGATGACCAGCGCCACCAGCATAATGGCATAGCTAATGCTGCGGCTGATGAGCCTGTCGCTGTCGATGGTGCGATATTCCAGCACCGCGTAAATCAAACTGAGAGGCAGCACGATCAAGAACGGCGTCGTTAGTTCGATGGTCAGCGTGACTAACTGATAGCCGCGTAGATTTTCGACAATGTTATTGATGAGCCACACCAGCACGGGCGTTACAGATAAAGCGATGCCCAGCAGCACGACATTATTTTGATCGCGGCTGATGGGTGAAGTCGCCAATGTACGCTGACGTCCGAGGCTGAGCACGATTGATAACAGACCGAGCATAGCGAAATAGGCGGCGATTTCCCACGCGGCTGAATGCTGCTGTGGGACAGATGGATTTAGCAGCATCAGGGCGGCCAGCGCAATCGGGATGTTGACCGCGTAGGGTGCGTAAACCAACTTCGGGAAGCGGTACAGCAGCGGCGATTTCGCCGGAAACAACAGGCTAATCGTCAGCATCGTGCCGCCGACGAAGGCGAAATGCAGCAACCAGAGGACAATCATCGGGGAATGCGACGTGCCGACATCGAATATCCCGCCGCAGAACACCGCCAGTAAGAAGCACAGCAGGCTCACCAAGCGGGCAATCGCTAGGTTAGGTCGCAGATAGAGCAGGGCGATACCAGCGGCCAGCAAAATCAAGCCGGAAACGAAAGGCACAACAAAGAAAGCCAGAAAGTCATTTGTTGGGAATGAGCCGAGCGTATATTGCGCCGAACACTGTGCCGCGCCATTTTCGGGTGGTCGGCAAACCGTTGTGCTAACCGTCGATGCGGGCACAATATTGGATGATGCGCCATCACCTACCGCACGGCTGAATTCCACGTCTACCGTATCGCCGGGTTGTAGACGGCTCATGACATCGTGGAAGTTTTGGCGCGCAGTTGAGTAATCGGTTGGGCTGGCAGCAAGGGCTTGGCCATTGATACTCAGGATGTTATCGCCGGGTAGCAGACCTGCGTCGAGTCCCGGCCAATGAACGCTGCCTGTCGGTACGCCTGCGTCAACCGCAATCGTATAGGCGACGGTTGTGCCGAAGAATGCTTGACCGTACCAGTTCAGCGCCAGCACAAAATACACGATGAACGCGATCACGGCTACCGCCGCTTCGACATACATCAGGCGCAGCCATAACTGCTGTGGATTAAGCAAGGAAGCAGCGCCCGTCCGAACTTCAGCGCTGGCCGTGGATGGACTGTCTTTGCCGGTGTTAGTAACTACGCTCATGGATTATCCTACTCGCCGCAAGCGGACATACCATATTGTAACATGAGACAGACAAACAGGGTCGTTGAGGGTCGTAGGCTTTTGGTTTGATTCGTCGGATTTTTGCGATAGAGGTCGGTTATCGCGCATTAGAAAGCGTGACCCGACGCAAGCCGTTTGCTATAATCGAGATGTGTTTGTGAGAATTTGTGCATTGTGAAGGCATACTAAAGTGGGCGACGAAGGCAAGATTCGCGTGTTGATCGCCAAGCCGGGATTGGATGGCCATGACCGGGGCGCAAAAGTGATTGCCCGCGCCCTACGCGACGCGGGTATGGAAGTCATCTATACCGGATTACGACAAACGCCGGAGATGATTACCGAAGCCGCGCTGCAAGAAGATGTCGATGTAGTGGGACTAAGCATCTTGAGCGGGGCGCATCTGGCGCTTGTGCCGCGCATCCGTGACATGATGAACGCCAACGGGCTAAACGACGTGCCTCTGCTGGTTGGCGGCATCATCCCCGACGACGATAAGCCGACACTGGCGGCCATCGGTGTCGATGGAGTTTTCGGGCCGGGCACGAATACCGAGCATATCGTCGCTTACATCCATAATCTGATGGCATCTAAAGGTGCGAACAGCGTGCCATGAATCAGCTTACTGAGCTAACTCAGGGCGTTCTCAGCGGCAACCGCCGAGCGCTGGCACGGCTGTTAACCTACGTTGAAAACGAGCGCGAGGGTGTCGATGAAGCCCTCGCAGCTTTATTCCCGCACACGGGCAAGGCGTGGATCATCGGCGTGACGGGCGCTCCGGGAACGGGTAAAAGTACGCTGGTGAGCGCGCTGGCGCAGGCTTATCGCAAGGCGGATAAGACCGTCGCTATTCTCGCGGTAGACCCGACCAGCCCATTTTCTGGCGGAGCGATTCTCGGTGATCGCATACGGATGCGCGATCTCGCGGGCGATGCGGGCGTGTTTATCCGCAGCATGGCCACACGGGGAAGTCTCGGCGGGTTGGCGCGGGCAACGGGTGACGTGGCGCGGGTCTTGGACGCGGGCGGCTTTGATGTCATCATTGTCGAGACCGTCGGCGCAGGGCAAAGCGAAGTCGATATTGTACGCATGGCGCAAACAACCATTGTTGTCGACGCTCCCGGCATGGGCGACGACGTGCAGGCGATTAAAGCGGGCATACTCGAAATCGCGGATGTGCTGGTGGTCAATAAGGCGGATCGTCCCGGCGCGGAGAACACGGTGCGCGGGCTGAAAGCCATGCTCGAACTCGGACATCCGGCGCTGCGAAGCCAATTTGCGGCGCATCATGGTCAGCTTTTGCCAGTCGAGACCGCGCCAGCGACGGACAACGGTCACGCGCCAATGTGGATTCCGCCGATTGTGCAAACGGCGGCTGTCGAAGGCAAAGGCATTGAGGATGTGATAGAG
>JACMMD010001003.1 GCA_014379235.1 Anaerolineae bacterium | reverse complement strand
GGCGATTACATGGCGCTGGCCGCCGCACCGTCGGGCTATGGACTGACGACGGCTGACCAGCTTCTGGTTCAAGTGCGCCCCGGCGCGTCGATTAATGTGGTGTTTGGCGCGGCGGAAGGTGTTCAACCTGTCGTGCCGCCGCCAGCCGACTCCGGCGGCCTGACCGCCGATCAAGCCGATGCGCCCACGCCCGCGCTCACCGATCAGCTTTTCAACGTGAGCGGCCTGATTATCTTCGGGCTGGCAGCATTGGTGCTGGTGGGTGGTTTGGCGGTGACGTTTATGGGGCGGCGGCGATAAGAGAAGTACAGAATTCTGAGTACAGAGTTAAAAGGTACGAGGTTCGAGTAAAAGAACCGAATACAAAAGGCTGATAGCTGAATTGCTGACAAGCTGAAAGCTAGTAACGAGTGATGAGTATGAGTAATGAGTCAAAACGCAGTCTGATGGTTGAGCGACTGTTGATCTCTAGCCGGGGATTTCAATCCCCGTTTTACGGTGTCATCCTAGCGCTGCTGGTGGCCGTTTTCGGAGTAACGCTGGTGTCGGCGCAGGCGGGTGGGCAGTTCTGTGTACGCGCCTATGAAGACCGCAACGCCAACGCCAGCCGCGATACGGGCGAACCGCTGCTGACGCGGGGCATCAGCGCCAATTTGATGAACGCTGAGAGCGTCATCGTGGCCAGCGCTCTATTGGACAATTCACCGACAGCGGCGCAAGGCGTGATTTGCTTTCAGTTCCTCGAACCCGGCGATTATACGGTGCAAGTGACCAGCGCCGACTATAACGCGACCACGCCTGTGACGCTCTCGGCCACGATTACGGCGGGTCAACTACCGACAGTGGTTGAATATGGCGGCCAAAGCGCTGTTGTTCCCACGCAGACAGCCGCTGGTGGGGCAGCTCCTTCCGGCGACCTGCTGGCTTCGCTCAACGACCCTGAACGCCAGCGCGATCTCATTCAACGTCTGGCTCTGGCGGGCATCGGTTCACTGATCGTGATGGCCGTTCTGGCGATCATCGGTTTCGTGATCTATCTGATCGCCCGTGGACGCCAGCCCGCGCCTGCTGCGGCCTATGCTGACCCGCGCTATACCACTGGCTCGATGCGAACTGTCACTCAGACGGGCACGGGTGAAATGCGCCCTGTGATGCCTTCGGACACGGGCGAAATTCGGCGCACAGGCACAGGCGAAGCGCGCCGTGTCGATGCGCCGCGCCAATGGCCGGAAGAGAAACAAGACTTCGACTTCGACGATTTGTAAGGCTTCAACCGGAGATTTCAATCTCCGGCTAGAGAGCAAAACGACTAATCAACGCTAGGGCGGTGTGGCAAACTTTGTTTGTACGTCGCCCTTGTTGTTTGTGCTGCGATATAATTTTGGTCAACTGCTTGATTCTCTACGAATAGGCGAGAGCTTTTTGGATGAACAATTTAAGCGAAGATCGGTATTTTGACCCCGCTCACCGTGACCTTGCGCGCCAGCTTTACGAACCTATCAAAGATTTGCCGCTTATCTGTCCGCATGGTCACGTAGACCCGGCTATGCTGGCCGCCATGCATTACGAATACGGCACTCCGGTTGACCTGCTGATTATCCCCGACCACTATATTTTCCGTATGCTGTACTCACAGGGTATCGCGCTCGAAGCGCTCGGTATTCCGCGCAAAGATGGGACAGCCGTTGAAAGCGACCATCGCAAAATCTGGCAGACATTCGCGGAAAACTGGCATTTGTTCAGGGGGACACCGACGGGTATATGGCTGCGTGATGAACTGGCGGATGTGTTCGGCATCAGCGAGAAGCTGACCGCCGACAGCGCGCAGAGCATCTACGACCAGATCGCGGAAAAGCTGGCACAGCCGGAGTTTCAGCCGCGCCGCCTGTTCGAGCGCTTCAATATCGAAGTTCTGGCAACCACCGACCACGCGACATCGACGTTGAAATATCATCAGGACCTCAAAGACTCCGGTTGGACAGGGCGCGTGATTCCCACGTTTCGCCCCGATGCGCTTGTGAACCTCGACACCGATGGCTGGCGCGAGAACATCCAACGCCTCAGCGAAGTATCAGGTATCGACGTTCACGATTACCGCAGCTTTATCAGCGCATTGGAACAGCGGCGCGCGTTCTTTAAGCAGATGGGCGCGACGGCCACCGATCACGCGGCGCGATCTGCATATACTGAACGCCTCAGCGATGTAGAGGCAAACACGATATTCCAGAGCGCATTGAAGGGCGAATCATTGAAGGGCGAATCCAGCGCGCGGGCCGATGCGACACGCTTTAGGGGCCACATGCTGATCGAGATGGCGCGAATGAGCAGCGAGGATGGACTTGTGATGCAGCTTCACATCGGCTCGTATCGCAACCATAACCCGCAGATTTTGGAGCGCTTCGGGCGTGATATGGGCGCGGACATTCCTATTGCCAGTGAGTTTACTCGCGGACTTGTTCCTTTGCTCGATGCGTTCGGCAATCAAGCAGGGCTGAACATCATCCTATTCACGCTGGACGAGGCGGCCTACAGCCGTGAACTCGCGCCGTTGGCCGGGCATTATCCGGCGCTGAAGCTGGGGCCGCCGTGGTGGTTTTTCGACAGTCTGTACGGGATGCGGCGCTTCTTCGAGACGGTGGTCGAAACGGCGGGACTCTATAACCCAGCAGGCTTCAACGACGATACCCGCGCCTATCCGTCGATTGCGGCACGGCATGATGTGTGGCGGCGGGCTAGCGCGGATTGGGTGGCGTCACTGCTGCGCCGTTCGATTATTGACCGCGAGGACGCCGAAGCCATGATGCACGATCTCGCCTATGGGCTGGCGAAGTCGGCGTATAAATTGTGAGAATGGTAGGGGCACGATGCATCGTGCCCCTATACTAAATGAAAGCGAGACGTTATATGCCACCCGTG
>JACMMD010001002.1 GCA_014379235.1 Anaerolineae bacterium | reverse complement strand
GCTAGCCCTAAGGCTAACGCCCCGCGCAGAGCAAATCGTCCGCCCGCAGTGACTTTCTCGCCGGATGGCGCTGGAAGCAGCGCTCGCCACAAACCGTCGGCGCGCATGGCGATCAGCACCGCAATCCAGAACGCGGCCACTGCCAACGCTCGCCCGACAAAACGCCACTGACGCAGCGGCGGAATAATCTCGTACAGCAGTCCTAAGCGTCCCGCGCCCCACAGCGTACAGAAGGCGATCATGATGATGCCAACCGCCCAGATGCGCCATTCGTCGCGCAGGGCGGGCCGATACAACATCCGTAACGCTGGCGGCAGCAGCAAGAACAGCAAAATCACCAGCCAGACGGGAGTTACATAAGCGATGTAGATGTGACCGAAGAAGCCCCACGTCGAAATCGTCTCGTTGGGCATATGAATATCGACCAACGGCTCGGTGTATGTGCGAAAGATGTCGCCCATATCAGCATACCAACCGCCGCCGTTTTCTTCGGGGTGGTTGCCGATGCGGTTGAAGTTCAACCCCGCAGGCAGCAGCACGACCATACTCAGGGTGACGGTCAACACGCCAGCAAAGATCAGTCGTTGCAGCCGTGCGCGGCGTTCGGTGTTATCACCCATAAATGCGTGAGACAACGCTAGCAGACCCATCAAGATCAAGGTGGGCAGCGTGAACCACAAGTTGCCCGCGAAGAACAGCAGCGTAAAACTGACGGCTGTCAGCACAATGGGCCAGCGTGAGCGCGTTCGCATGGTCAGCAGCATTCCGGCCATCACCCACGGGATGTACGCCTGACTGCCGCCGAGTTGGAAATAGCCTTCGCGCATCATGCCGATCATGCCGCCCTTGCCGATGAGCAGCATGGCCAACAGCACACGGCCTAACGTGCCCAAGCCGAGCGAATAGGCCAGCACCCAACCGCCAATACCGGCCAGAATCACCGTCACTGCGGCGCTGATTTTGATGCCCTGTGTGCCGCCGTAGAGGACGCTCGGTATGAAGCTGAACGGGTTGGTGATGAACGAAACCGGATTTTCGATGAGCGGACGGCCATATTCCCAGAAGGGATCCCACAAGGGAATGTAGCCATACTCGTGCAGCGCTTTGGCGGCAAAGTACGACGAACTGGTGATCCATTCCTCTTCGCCGCCCGTGATGCGTTCCTGCGGATTATTGCGTAGATAGTTCTCGGTCACCCACGCGCCCGCCACGCATATGGCGGCGATTTCGACAGCGTACAGAGCCAGTGTGAGAATTCGCGTTCTCGAAAACGTTCGTACTTTACGGACAATCGGCGCATCTGGCAGCGTAAGTCCGTCTTCGATCACCACACCTTCGGGCGTGACGCGCTGACCGATGGCCCACGCGCTGGCCGCGATAATCAGCGCCACGATCAAGTAGATTGAATAGGGCGCGGGTGTATTCAGCAGCAGGGCGACTACCGCAATGACCATCAGCAGGTAAATGAACCAACGATCTGAGAATTTAATGGTTGGCAGCGCAGGACGTTCAGTTTGTTTGGATTTGCGTGCGTCCTCTGACGAGGATAACAACGACCCTAGCGTCGGGGGTGGTACTGGCGCGGCTGGTGGCGGTTGGAAGAATTGGGACTGCGGTGGCATTGGCGCGGCTGGTCGCTGCTGCGTGATCGGTGCGTCAACGACTGTAAGCGGGGCCGGCGGCGTAACGTTTTGTGGAACGCGCAGCAGTCGGTTTTTGCTGGAGCGCCACAACTCGATGGCCGCGGCCATAACCATGATGCCAATCGCCGCTAAGACGAGCCAGCGATCTTGACGTGGCTGCGGGTCTTCATGTTGTGGATTGAACGGATTGTTCATTTGTTAGCGCCGGGTACCGAGTGTTGAGTAAAGTGAAAAGTTGAAAGTTCAAGGTGGTTGTGGCGCTGCCGCCGAACGCTACACTTCAAACTTTCCCCTAAGCATTCACTATGATACACGCGAATATGCGGTTGGATGTAAAAAACATGTACGGATGTGACAACTACGCTATTTTAAGCGGCGATCATAAATCCCCGG
>JACMMD010000104.1 GCA_014379235.1 Anaerolineae bacterium | reverse complement strand
GGACGGTTGCCGAGTTCGTCGTACCATGCTCGCAGACGGAAATCGAACTGATATTCACCATCAAGCGAGAACACCTGAATACGCCGATTCCATGTATCCGCCACATACAAGCGATTATTGGCAGAGTCCACCGCGAGGCCGACTGGCTCATCGACTTGTCCGGCTTCGCTGCCCGCCGAGCCGATGTCTCGAATATACTCACCTGTCGAGCTGTAGACGCGGATGCGTTTATTGCCCGTATCCGATACATAGACGCGACCTTCAGCGTCTACTTCAACATCACGCGGGCCCCAGAAGGCATCCATCGGTTCGACTGGAGCATTCGCGCCGAACGTGCCAGCCTGTCCCCAACTGAACAGATACTCGCCTTCGGGCGAGAACACCGAGATACGATAGTTCCACGTATCCGCTACGTACAGGTTGCCATCCGGCCCGAACGCGACGCCATTGGGACGGGTGAAGAACTGACCGAGTTCAGCGCCTTCTTGCCCGATGGTCGTCTGGAACACGCCGTTGGTATCGAAAACCGATAGGCGGTGATTGAACTCTTCGGCAACGAATAAGCGGCCATCTTGACTGACAGCTAACCCTAGCGGATGGTTCAACTGTGATGGCGCAGCGCCCATACTGCCAAACACGACAGGAGCGGCCAACGGCTGCCAGTTCGCATTACACACGTTGACTTCTTGTGGCATGTTGCTGACGACTTCGCCCTCGCCTACACCAAGCGACCAAATTTGCGCGGCGATGTCGCGGCGCACATAGAAGTGCATCCGGTCAGCGACGGGCCACTGTGTCAGTTCAAAGTTGCTGCCAATTGCTTCGCCGTAGGCGGTGTAGTCTCGCGCCCACCAGATGTCGAACATACCCTGCCGAATCTGCGCGGCCTGCGGGTTTGCCGATGAGAAGTCCAGTGCATTGACCACACGCTGCGGGGTCAGGTTGAAATAGTCCTGCATCGGCCACCACAAACGTACATACTCAAAACGCTCGTAGCGATCTTCAAGCAGTGGTTCTACCCGCGAACGGTTGGCCTCACCGACGACAACGGCTATCGTGTCATCGAGCGTTTGCACATTTGGATTACGCGCAAAGTAAACTTGATTGGTGAAATGGCGGAAGTACCAGCTATACGGCCATGAAGACTCATCGTCATAGGCGAACCGTACATTTAACCCGCCTGTTGTGCGGCGGCTGATTTCTTCAAGATCGTCCAGCACCCACTTGATCGCCGGGCCGGCATGAGCGTAAACTAGAAATTCCGTCGCTAGATCGTAGTTGATGAACGACGCCATCCATGCCGAGCGGAACGAAAGCAGCGTCAGCGCGGCGAACACCGTCACGCCGATCATCTGTCGCAGATGTCGCCAACCTGTGCGCTCGACCAACTGGTAAATGGCTAACATCACCAAGCCACTAACGGCCACAACCGCGAACCAGCGACCAGTTTGCGCCAACTGCTCCTGCTGCAAACCCCTGAACGGTGCTTGCCCGACCAAGAACGGCCCGATCACTTGAACGAGCGCGACGTACAACAGCGGCAGCAGTATGGCGAAAAGCCAGCCTCGATCACGGAACCGCGACATATCGATTCCGGCGAAAACGCGCCCGAAGTACCAACCCGTGAGGAAGATCATGGGCAGCGTCATATGCACAGCCAGCCACGGCATTTTCTCACCGGCCAACGTCAGGGCAATCAACGTCAATATCGCCCACCAGCCCACGAACGGCAAAAACGGCGGGGCGCTCAACCAATCGGCGGGGTTAGAGTCGCCTTTCGGCTTGTCGAATGCTTCGTCGCCTTCCGCCGACATCGGCATGGTAGGGTTGTAGAAATGCACATCCGCGTCGGCTTCTTGACCGTAGTTATCTTCCTGATAGGACTCCTCATAGCCTTCGTTGAGCGAGAGCATTTCCTCAACAGACGGCACTTCTTCCGCGCCAGTCGCCTCGCTTTCGTAGTACCAGTTCCCCTGCTGAGGCTCACCCATCGAGTCGGCCACGTCGTCATACACGCCTTCGTCCGGTGCATCCGCTGCGTACTCGAAGTTTTCATACGACGGTTCGCTCACCGGACTCGTGAGTTTTTCCTGACGCCGCTTCCAGAAAATCGCCATGCCAGCGAAAGTCCCTAGAACGCTGCCGATAATGGGTAAGAACTCGTAGAACGGCATGATAACCAGCAGATAGTAATACTGCGGCTGGCTGCCACGTCGGACGCCCTGCTGTTCGAGCCAGTAGCCGAGGCTGCCGACCATACCCGTCGCAAGTCCCGGCATATTCGTAAACATCGTCGTGAAGAAAAACGTGAACAACGCATAGAAGATGGTCGCGGAGATCAGCCAGCGCTTCCAGTTCCACACCAACCCCACTGTCACCGAAATGGCCATCAACGGCGTAAATGCCAGCAGCGCCCGCGTGATTCCCTCTTGCGAGTAATCGGTTGGGCTTGCACCCGTCATCACAAGGATGATGGCCGTGAGCCACGGTAAGACCAATGTCCCCATCAATATCAAAAAATCGAATTCAGGAAAACGGTTAAGCTCGTTCCACAAGCCAATGCGCCAGCTAGCCAGCACCAGCAGCACGATGATTACGCCAACCACCCACTCCGCCGCAATCGGCAGCATCGAAATCGTGGTCGTCGCCGCGACTGCTTCATCGCCGGGAGCAACCTGCTCGGCAGTTGCTTCAGGGTTGGGTACTTCGCGGGATAGTTCTTCGATGACGATCAAACCCGCACAAGCCACCAACGCGATCAAAATGACGAGGATAACGTCTATCCATTTGATGCGGTTCATCACACGCCGGAATGACCACAGCAGCGGCCCGATTATCATGGCCAGCACGGCCACAATCCACACCAGCGTCCAGTTGACGAACACCGATAATTCGAGGCTGCCTATTCCGGCGGCTTCGGCGGTCTCCGGCGGAACAATGGATAGGATGACGTACATCCCAAGCGCTGCTACTGCGCCGATCAGGATGCCGATTGTCGTGAAGAAAAAGATCGTCTTGCCGGGAGCATTGCGATAGTGCTGCGCCAGACGCGCCAGCCAGAACAGCGTCAAAAAGCTGCCAAAAATGGCGACGTAGAAAAACGCGGTCTCTTTTGTACCTAAGTTATGCAGCAAGGCGGCTGCAAAGATATACAACCAGCGCGCTCGGCGGCGTTGATTCTCCGGCCCTGACAGGTACACGAAAATACAGTACACCATCACGACGACAGAAAACAGCGATGGCGTATCTTCACGGATGTAGCGGTTGTAATACATCAACAGCGGTGAGACCAACAGCAGCACCGACGTTAGCAGTGCGCCCTTCTGTCCCAACCAGCGCTTGAAGATGATCGGCGACAGGGTGATGAGAATACCCAGCACCGCCGGATAAATACGGGCGGTGAAGTCATTGTCACCAAACAGGAAGTACATCAGCGCCGTGATGTGGAACAAAATCGGCCCGTGCATCAGCGGCGTATGCTGGAAATCGCCATCCGCGAACAGATTGTACGAGTAGCGCGTATGCAAGCTCTCATCGTGGCTCATCACGCGATCACCCAGCATATGGAAGCGCGTGAACACGGCCAACACGAAAATGATGAGGTAAGCAATCACTTCCCAGTTGAGCGTGTAGACATTGGCCAACAGCCGATTGAGCGGATTCGACTGTGTGTCTCTGTTTTTGGGTTGAACTATAGTTGCCATGAGTTCCTTAAGAATGCCTCAGTTAAGGTGTATCCGTGCCAAAACCGCTGTCGGATGTGCCCGGTGCAGATTCAATATCCGGTGTGCGCGCACCCGGCGTTGGCGTCGCCGCCGGGTGCGTATTCGAGAACAACGCCACCGAAATAACGGGGGCGGGAGTTCCGCGTTCAATCACTAAACTTGGCTCCGGCGGGATCGGCAGCGACAGCCCGATTTTATGCTGCTCCATCGTCCAAGGCAGCAGCAGCGCCAGCATAAACACCAACGCCGCCAAACTATAGCGAAGTTGATATGACCAACGCCAACCCGTCGAAGCGGCTGGCGCGGGAGATGTCGGAATTTCGATCTCAATCGCTGACCACATACGCGCAAAAGCCGCGTTCGTTCCCATACCGACATTCGCCCCGACGAGCGGTACACGCCGTTCAAGTTCGCGGGACATGTCGCGTTCATTCATGTAAGCCGCGTAACATGACTCACACTCGTCGACATGCCGCGCAATTCGTGACCGCGCTTTGGCTGATAGCTGGCCGTTCAAATAAGCGACCAGATGCGCCTCACAAAAGCGGCAGTCCATCCGCACAATACTACTCACAATTAGCTTCATCGTGCCCATCATATTCTAGACACTCAACAACTCGTCTAACAGCCCTTGACCCGTTGGCTGGAGCAAACCACGTAAGGCTTCATGCGCCAATCGGACGCGGCTCTCCGCCGTTTTTTGCGGGCAGTCCATCACTTCAGCAATTTCGCGGTAGGTCAGCCCGTGCCCGTAACGCAGCACTACTGCCTCGCGCAATCTCGGCGACAGCGCCACAATCGCCTGCTCAATCGCCTCTTGCGCGCTTTGATGTGCAAATGCCGCTTCTGGTGTTTCCGACTTTGGCGCAGGAATATCGTCATGCTGAAACAGGTTCAGCAGGTCGATCATCGGATGCTTGCGGCGATAAACGTTGCGACAGCGGCTGACAGCAATCGTATACAGCCATGTCTTGAACGATGCCCGCTCTGCGTCGTAACGCTCAAGGTTCTTGAAGGCATAGACGAACGACTCCTGCGTGACATCTTCGGCATCTTGCGTGTTGAACAGCAAGCTGTAACACAAGCGGCAGATACCCGGCGCGAACTCCGCGAACAGGCTTTCGTAGCCCGATTGATCGCCGCGCAAACAGCGCCCGATGGCCGCCGTGACTCGTTCTTGTGTTTGCTCCGCCGTTATCGTCAGCGTCGTGATCGTCATCGTTCGAAACCTATTACGCCCCAAGCCCTAGTTCGCGGTGCATCACAAATATACACAGCGTCAAACAAATTTCCTCACCCAACATTGCCCTGAGCCGCCGCCGGGACGCCATTGTACACATCCTGCCGCAGCCAGAGAACCGCCCGTTCGGGCGTGTCAGCCACCGAGCGAGTGCGCCGCTGCAACCACCACGCTAACCCATCAAAGCCCAACATTGACTGCAAATTCCAGCGCTCCTCGACAACGAACGGCTGCCCCACATAGGCCAGTCCGAGCGCTGGCGGTTCGGAGAGTTCGCGCACCAGCACAATTCCCTGATCTTGCGCTTCGGTCACATCGGAGACGAACGTGGTGTTGATGAAATCACGTACTGCCCACGCTACCGCGCCGTCAGGTCGAATCACCATATCGTCGGTGACAACGGTGATCGGCATTTCCAGAAACCCGCGTGATTCGCGTTCTGCCAACTGCACCAGTGTCTCGCGCAAAAGCAGTATTTCTTTAGACGGAGCGCCCATATGCCAGAACTCCGTCGGATTATCAGCGCGGCTGGTCGCGGCCCGCAAGCCGCTGCCCGTACTGGTGACAATTCCGAGCAGCAGCAAGCCTAAGCCAATGCCTTGCAGCGCCGTTCGATTGCCGAACAAGCCCGCCGCTAAAAAGAAGCTCATCAGCAGCGCGAGGAAAGTGATGAGAATGACCTTGATGCTGTCCACGACCAACGGGCGCTGCTGCAACTGCTCCACGATTTCGGTCAGTGTGCCGCCGTTGGTTTGCAGCGATACACGCGCCACATTTTGAGTATGTACCAGCAGCATAATCAGCAGCGCGGCAACAATCAGCGCGATCACCCACTTGCCCCAAATCGGAACACGCCAGCGAGAAACACGGTTGCTCATAAAGCCGTCGGCCACCCACTGCGGCTGATCTTCTTGGGTGAGCAGCGCTGCAAACACCGACGACACTAACCCCGCTAACGGTATCGTTAGCCACAGGGAATGTTCTGCGCCTGCGCCGCCATAAATCAGGGTCGCCAAACCGGCCAACACTAGCCACGCCGCCATAAAGCGATCAATGCCCGATGCCCAACCGCTCCGCAGCGCCATCAGCAGCCCGATCAAGCCAAAAACCCACAACGCAGGCTCATAGAATAAGCTGGCGACCAACGGAAAGAAAACAGGCGTACCTGCTTGAGTGCCAACACCGAAGCCGCTCAAACCTTCACCTATTACCTGACCAACCGCTGTCAGTCCCGGCTGGTAAAACATAAAGCCCGTGCCGATGACCACCACCGTCAGCACCGCGACGATCAGGCTCAAGCGCAGCGGCCACTCACGCAGCCAATTACGAACACCCTCGATCACATCGGTATCAGTTTCGTCGATTTGCATCAGTCCCATCGAGGACACGCCCGCGCCCAAAAGCACCAGCGCCAACACAAACCCCGCAGGCTCAATCAGCAGAACGAGGCTCACCAGCAGCGCCCCCGCCGTCAGCGCGTAGACCGTTTGTCGCTGCGTCCAGTAACGCCACAACGCCCATAACAGCACCACCGCGCACAACAGCGACCACACCGCCGGACTGCTTGAGCGTGATGCGAGCAGCAGCGCGGGCGATGTCAGCAGCAGCACACTCAACAAGAGTGCCCGCGTTCGGCCCAGCAGATCACGAAACAGCGCAGGCGAAACTACTAGCACCACACCCGCCAACACCGTCAGCAGCCGCGCCGACAATTCATTGCCGCCCATCGTCGTGAAGATCGCGCTGTGCAGCAGAAACAAAAGTGGGCTTTCGGGGATAATCATCGGCCCGTCAGCGTCGGTTTCGACCACGCGCCACGCGGCCAACGCTTGATGCGCCTCAGTATTGTTGAGCGGAACGAGGTCTATATCCCCCAAGCGCAGTACCAGCGCGAAGAGAACCAGCACTAGATAGGCGACGAATTCAACCGAAATCCCCGCTCGCCGCGTATCCGTTCCCGACTCAGTTTGATAGGGATTATCCCTCAGCGCCATTGGCGGCGTTACTTCCATATTTGCTCCCAAAACAAAGTGTAGCTGCGATTTCTTACAAATTTGCGCCAACGCCGACTAGCGCGCCGCGACTTGCACCGTCGAGTTCACGCGATAAAAGGCGCTGCCATCCCGTTCGCACACAATTTCCGCCGAATCGCGGAACTTCTCTTCGCCCGCTTCGCCATAGGTTAAGCGTTCGCTGTTGCCGTAAAACACGTAGTCAATGCCATAAGTTTGAATGATGCCCTGTGCTGATTCCCAGCGCAAATCGGTGTACAGCGTCTCGATGTCCTGTGGCCGCGAACCAACCACATCACCGTAAGTCGTGCCGCGCCACTGCCCCTCATGGTTCTCCCAACCGAGCAAGATCGGGATCCCCGTGAGCGCGCCCACACGTCCGAAGTTCGGGTTATAGGCGTTGCCAATTGCTTCCGCAATCACCAGATCGTCCTCGTCACCCACAAGATCACGCAGGCACATAATCGACGCATAATCACTGGCGTAGGTCAAGCTCGGCCCGCCGTCGAGCGTCAGCGGCGCTTGAATCTCCGCGTTAGCGCGTCCGGTCTCGATGAACATGCGATTATGCAGCCCAAGCGCGGGATACACCAGCCCTATCGCAATACCGATCACCGCCACCGACGCGAACACGCCGCGCAGCGCGGAGTTCGGCAGACGCAAGCCGCGATCTGACAGGATCGTGTACAGTCCGTAGGCGCTGGCCACGCCGAACACCAGCCACGTCTGATAGTAGAACTTAAAAATCGTGTTAATGCGTACCCCAAAATTATCGCGCAGGTACAAAAACTCCGGCACAAGCGTCAGTACCAACCCGACACCCATCAACAGCAGCGTGAAGCCTGTCGCGGCAGGGTACGTGATGACCGCTTCTGGTTCAGCATCAGCGGCTTTGCTCTTGCGCCTACCCCAACGCAGCGCCGGGAACAGCCTCGCCACCACCAGAGCGATGCCAAAGAGCAGTACCAGCGATGTAACGCCGTATAGGATACGCCGCTGTATCAGCGC
>JACMMD010001001.1 GCA_014379235.1 Anaerolineae bacterium | reverse complement strand
CGCTGGCCGGTTCGCAAACGACCAGCGCTGATACTCGCTCGGACATCGACCTTTACGTTTACATCACCAGCGAGATTCAGCGAGATGAACGCATCAAAGTTGCGACACAAAACGCATTCCACGCCGAAGTCATAAACGAGTATTGGGAATCCGGCGATGAATGGATTGACGATGTTAGCGGCATACAGGTTGACGTTATCGTTCGTCATGTTGGCTGGATCGAAGAACAGCTAGATCGAGTGCTGAAATACCATCAAGCGTCTGTCGGTTACTCGACATGTTTCTGGTACAACGTCCTGCACTCGACAGCCTTATTTGATCGCAATGGTTGGTATGCGGTGCTGCAAGCCAGCGCCGATCAACCCTATCCGCCGCAGCTTCAAGCGACCATCATCGCCAAAAATCACCCGATCTTGCGCGATGCGCTGTCGTCCTATGTCCATCAACTCGAATCTGCTGTCGGACGCGGTGACCTCGTGAGCATCAATCATCGTGCCGCCGCGCTGTTGGCCAGCTACTTCGACATCCTGTTCGCGGTCAACCGACTGCCACATCCCGGCGAAAAACGCCTCGTTGAGTTCGCGCTCAAACACTGCGAGAAACTGCCCACGAACATGGCCGATCAAATCAACGCCCTGATCGCTGCGCTGCCACAAGCCAATACCAACACGCTTGAATGTGCAAATAACCTCATTGATGAACTGGATGAACTGCTGCGTACTCAAGGAGTACTCGGATGATTAGCTATACTGAATCGCTGGATGGCATCACGCCCGAAAAGCTACGCGGCTTTTTCGTTGGCTGGCCGAACCCGCCTTCGTCCGCCAAACACCTCGAAATTTTGCGCGCCGCTTATAAAATATGGCTGGCCGTCGATACTGAAACGGATAATGTCGTCGGTTTCATTAACGCCATTGGCGATGGGGTGCTGTCGGCATTTATTCCCCTGTTGGAAGTGCTGCCGGAATATCAAGGAGAGGGTATCGGCAGCGAGTTAGCGCGGCGGATGCTCGACAGCTTACGCCACCTGTACGCGGTTGACCTGATTTGTGACGCTAATGTGCAGCCGTTTTATGTGCGCTTGGGGATGCAGCCCTACACGGGCATGGTGTTTCGCAACTACGATAGACAATCTGCGGAATAGAAATGTCTCAGCGCCGAACGCGGCGCAAGATCATTCCCGGCACGGTACGCGCCTCGTCAATGCCGATGAGGATGCTCAAGCCGAAGAATGCCGCCGCCCCTGCTCCGAAGCCTGCTATCGCCGTGATGAGCGCGCCGTAGTCCTGCGCCAGCAGCGTGACCAGCCATACTACTACGCCCATCCCGACAGCAGCAGCCGCCGCCCGTATCGCGCCGAAAATCACGTAGCGGTCATTCAAGTCACCGATACGCCGACGCAGCAAATACCACAGTGCCAGCCCTTCGAGGATCGTCGTCAGCGAATTGGCCAGCGCCAACCCTGCGAACGGCCCGCGACTCAAATTTCCCGGCTCACCAATGACGCGAATAAACACGAAGCTCAGGATAATATTCGACACCATCGACACCAGCCCGATGATGACAGGCGTTCGCGTGTCCGAAAGCGCGTAGAACGCCCGCGACAGCACTTCAAGCAGGCTGTGACCCGCGATGCCCACCGCGAAAAACGCCAGCGCCCATGCCGTCGCCGCCGAGCTTTCGGCAGTCCATTCGCCGCGCTCGAACAGCAGACGAATCACAGGCATCCCAAGCACGATCAAGCCGACACTCGCCGGAAACGACAGGAACAATACACCGCGCAGTGCCCCCGCGAGGCGCTGTTTGAAGCCCGCCATATCGCCCTCTGCCGCCAATGCCGACAGTGACGGAAACACCGCTGTGCCGATGCTCTGCGCGATGATACCCAGCGCTAAGAACATCAACTGCCACGCCGTATTCAGCGCGACGAGGCTGCCCGATACCATGCTCGATGAGAAGTTGATATTCACCGCGAAGTTGATCTGCGTCACCGCCAAGCCCAACACTCGCGGGCCCATCAACGTTAGCACTTCACGCGCTCCCGGTATGCGATAGTCGGGTAAAACGCGCAGCCGCCAGCCGATCTTACGCAGCGCCGGAAGCTGCACCGCCAAATGCAGCAGCGCACCTAATACCGCTCCGCCCGCCAGCCCATAGACATTCGCCTGAGCCACGCCTGCCGTCGCCATATCCGGCAGCAGAAAGCGCCAAACCTGCACCCGATAAGCGCCGTTGGCTAAATTGGACAGCAGTTCACCCCCGACGTTGATGTCTGGCGGGAACGCCCGCGCCAGCACCAGCGCGCCGAAGATCAGCCCGATGTTGTACATGCTCGGCGCGAGCGCAGGCAGCAGGAACATCTGATGCGCGTTGAGGATGGCCATCAATAGCCCGCTCACGCTGAAAATCACCGCTGTCACCAGCATGATCTGAATCAGCGAAACCGTCAGCGCTTGCATTTCCGGCGGCTTGCCGGGAACGAGCAGTGTCGGCACAAGCAGTGGCGCAAGCAGCGCCACGACCAGCGCGAATACCGCCGCCGCTGCCGCCGTCAGCGTCATCACCGAACTGGCCAAACGCCACGCGCCCGTCTCGTCACCATTGGCGCGGAAACGCGCAAACACAGGCAGAAACGACGATCCTAATGCCCCTCCTGCAACCAGCACGAACAGCATTTCAGGGATACGTTGGGCTGCGATGAAAGCATCCAGCGAGTCACTCGTGCCAAAGGATGCAGCAATCGCAGCCGTGCGAATGACACCGAGCGCGCCGCTGGTCAGGAAGCCGAAAATCACGACAGCAGCAGCGCGGGCAATTTGACGATTAGAAAGAGCTTTGGATTGAGCCATTAGCTTTTAGCAGTTAGCTTTCAGCAATCAGAAAAAGACTGCTTTAGGCGAGAACAAAAATTATAGCAGACGTTACCCTATGAAACGTCTGCTATAACATAGTTGTATTGGCTAACAGCTAAAGGCTAACTGCTTACAGCTTACAGCTACCCACTAGTCCATCGAGCCGGCCAAAATCGTCGCTGTATCAGCAGTCGGAGTCTCCTGCGCGGAGCGGAAGGCGCGAACCTTAACCTGACTCAACAGCCACAATGCGGCCACCATGCCGATCATTTCCAGCGCGAACACTGCCCCATACGAAACGTTCAAGTTTCCCGTCACTTGCAGCACAATATCGCGCACGATGCCGCCGCCGGAAACGCCCAAGCCTCGCGCCAGCGTGACCACCAGCGTCCAGAAGCCGAGAAATGTTCCGGCACGTCCGAATGGACTCATCTCCATCATCATGCCCAACGTGCCGATGTTCCACGCGCCAAGACCGATGCCAAGCAAAATTAGGCCGGGCGTCACCAGTGAGCGAATCTCCACCAGCGACGACAGCGCGAACAACGCGAACGTCAGCGCCAGCACCGCTACGCCGATCACGCTCATCACGGTATTGGTCAAGCGCTTGTAGCGCCGTGACAGCGCCAGAAAAACCAGCGTCCCCAAGATCGCCATGCTGCCCCAATAAGCCGCGAAGCGCGTGGTGATGCGCGCCGACATATGAAACACATCGCCCGCGAACGGCTCTAAGACCAAATCCTGCGCGAAAGCGAACAGCATCGACAGCGCTAGATACCAGAAAAACACCCGCGTTTGACGGTTGCCCCACGCCAGCTTGAGATCGCCCCGCAGCGATGTGCCGCGTTCGTCGGGCTGTGCCTCGCGCACGATTTTAGAACCGCGCCGTTCTTCGCCAAGCAGCGAGAAAAACCACAATCCGCCGAGCAAAAGCGCCGCGATGACAAACAGATTTTGCAGGGTCGCAGCCGAGAAGCCCAGAATAGTGGGGTTGCCGAAACGCAGCGCGATCTGCCCCATGCCGAACAGCAGCGCTCCCGCTGGCGCGTGGTTCGATGGCAGCAGTACGCCAAACAAGATTCCACCGACTGAAAAGCCAAGCAGCAAGAATGTCCAGACCAAGCCGACAGCCCGCCCGCGCTGACGTTCCGGCGCACGGTCATACACCAGCGCCAAGAACGTACTGCCCGACAGCGCATTACCCAAGCTGAACAGCAGCAGCGATAACGTCAGCACGATCCATACCAGCGCCGACGCTTCTACGCCCTGCGCCAGCGATGCCGTTGTCACGCCCAACCCTAGCAAGCTGATAACCATCAGCGCCCGCCCGAACCACACCCAGAACAGCCGCCGAAACCCGAACACGGTGCGCTCATCGGACATACGCCCCGCCCACACACCGAGCGGCGCGAGAAAATAGCGCAGGCTCACCAGCAGCCCTATTGACGTTGCGCTGAAACCGAGATCGCTAATCATGATGCGATTCCAGATGCCCGTCGCCATCACATCGGCCATGCCGGAGGCGAGGTGAAACAGGCCGATTTTCAAGTTGCGCCCGATGGACAGATTAGGCGCTTCCGTTTCATTGTTTGCTTGGGTCGATACTGTGGTTTCGAGCGTCACAGGTGTTTTCCTGCTATACGATTTCTATAGATTTTAGGAGATTTAAGAGAATTATAGTCGTATATTTTGGAGCGCGTCAATCGACAGATGGCTTATTTTCTGTGGGGTGGTACAATCCGATTTTCGCGCTGACATTACAACGTTTTAGGGAGCAAGCTCAATGGCTGAATACCGCCGCTATAAGCGCATTGTTGTCCCGTTAGATGGTTCTGGCTGGTCTAGGCGCGCCGTTCCCCACGCCGTAGACCTCGCCCGCAGCAACGGCGCAGAGTTGATTCTGCTGCACGTCTATCACCCACCCGCGCACGAATACGTCGATCAAATCGCGCTGGCCGGGCAAGAAACACAGCTCGATGAAATGCTTGAACAGATGAAACAAGACCTGATCGGGCTGCGTACTGAACTGCGCGAGGAAGGCATCAACGTGCGTACTCAGATGATCGAAGGGCGTGGCACATCCAACATCATCTGCGAGTACGTGAACAATGAAAACGTCGATCTGGTCATCATGGCGACGCATGGACGCAAAGGACTGCGGAAGTTGATCTTTGGCAGCACCGCCGATGAGATTGTGAATGGCGTTCATGTGCCCGTGCTGCTCGTCAACCCGGACAAAGAAGAACACGAGACCAGCGATACCGACGGATAGCTGCGAAGCCGTTAGCGGGACGAGGTGTGTCGATTGAATGGCATGGCTAACACCGAAGCCAACCGTCGCAGCGCTTTCACTGCGTCGAACGCGGCCTTTTCCTCATCCGGCGGCAGCTCAAGTTCAGCAAATTCATCGTCGTCGAGGATGTGAACACGGCCATCCGGTGAGATAAACACATCCAGCGCTAAGTCATCGGCGCAAACGGTGTCATCGCTGATCGTGGCCGGGCGTGTCACATTGCAATACCAACCCCGCAAGTGCCCGTCCGAACCCGAGTTCACCTGAAAAACGTTGTACCAGCGGTCACTGTAAAACCACTCGGTGAATATGTCACCGCGCCGAAACGTCACCACGCCGAGGTCTTTCTCAAACTCGAACACAGCCCGCAGGCAAATCCACGTCGGGCCGGCAGCGATCTTCTCACCCTGATACTCCACCACCGTTTCACCAAGGTGGTTGCGCTTGTAAACCGTGATTGTATTTGTGTTCGTGCCTGTGTCCGCAACCATACTACGCTCGACCAATCGTATGCACCACCAATAATGTGCCCTCGCGCAGGGCTACTTTTGCCTTTTTCGCGGTCATCACGTTGCTAATGCCCCGCGCCGGCCCGAACTCCAACGGCTCATCCTTCAGTGGATAGAAAAGGTTCGCGGTGCGAACGCCCACAGCCGGCCCATTGAGCGGCACGAGCGAGATCGTATCGCCTTTCGCCCCTTGAATTTCGAGAGGCGCTCCCCCACCGCGAAAAATCCATATCTCTTGTTTGCCAGCTACGATACGCGCATCACATTTAGCCAGTGCAGGCAGCGCCAAAAGGTACAGATTACCGAGTTCTTGATCGAAGCGCCCGCCAAGCGCGCCGATAATCCGCAGCCAGCGCGCCCCACGCTTGACTGCCAACAGCAGCGCCAGTTCGAGATCGGTTTCGTTCTTCTCCTGCGGATAGCGTTTGGCGTTCGTGCCCTGTTCGGTGAGCATTTCCAATTCAGCAGGGCTTAACGAGTCCATATCGCCAATGACCGTGTTGACCATCAGCCCGAAATAACCCGCCAACCGTGCTCCAGCATCGGCGGCGATAACCATCGCATCCGGCATGGCAGTGGTTAAAGCCCGCCGAACCATCGGGCCGTCGTTGAGTTCACCATTAGCGAAGATCAGGGCATGTGTCGTCATAAATTTAAGTAAAGGCACAATGATCGAAACAGAGTTTCGCCGTGCCCATCCCCTTTTATTCTGTTGGTCTGTGAAGTTAGCGCGTGCGCCGTGTCCAGCGTTCTTTTAATTCTAACTTGCTGATGTCCGCAATGTCCAGAAAATCGGTCAGCAATCGGAAGAATCGCTCGTGTTCGAGCATGGGGAAGTGACGGACACCGGGCAGGAGCACAGGCATCATGGTGTCTTCTTTTTCCGCTGTCAGGTAATTCCAGACATTTTCGCCGGGATCAGGGATTACAGGGTCGTCCATGCCATGAACCACCACCGTCGGCATAGTCAAGGCGCGCAGCGTATCCAACATGCGCCCCGCGTCGTAACCCATCACGCTGTATTTGAGAGCCGCCCCATCGGTTTTATCAACATCGACCTTGAGCTTGGCGTATTCCGGCTCAGAGCGTTTGAAGCATCGTCCGAGCAGTTCTTCGAGTCCTGCGTCACCGATGCTGCTTTGTAGCAAATTGCGTTTTGCAGGAGCGCCCGCTGCGTCGAGACGTTCGGATAAGCTGGCGACACCATCCGGCACTTTCGCCGTCATGTCCGAGCGAGCGCGGGCGGCTTCGGCTAAAGCGGCGCGCATCGCGGTGCTGGCGCTCATGATGGTCGCTTCGGCGGCCAGCGGGCCGTTGATCGCTGGCGCATCCACACTTATCGACGAACTCACGCTGTTCGCTGTCACTGCACCGCTTGGGGCGACACCCGGCGTGACACTATTGGCCGTGAGTGGCATCGGCTTGCCGGAGTGGCTGCGTTCGTTCAAATCGCCCGTATCGAATAACGGCGCGCTGATGATCGCCAGTCGCGGCACACGCTCTTGATACAGCCGCGCAAACTCTGCTGACACCAATGCGCCCAAGCCGTGACCGACTAATGCGGTTTTGGTCACGCCCAATTCGCGCATGAAGTTCGTCAAAAGCTGAACCTGCTGGTCGAGCGTGTACTTTTGCGGGTTCTTGCCGGAGTCGCCAAAGCCAAATAGATCGAGCGCGTACACACGATATTTAAGCTGAAGCTGCTGCATGGTGGGAATCCAGTAGCGCCACGAGCCGATCCAGCCATGTACCAACACAATGGGGCGTCCCCGCCCCAAGACTTCATAATGAACCAGTTCACCAGCCAACGTTATGGCGCTCATCGAGGCAACCCCGTTTCCGAATGTCGCAGCATCGCCCTGCGGCTAAACCGCACCGTTTTGCTCTAATATTTCCGTGACCCGCCGCGTGAGATCGTCGGGAGCAAAGGGTTTGAGGATGTAAGCAACTGCGCCCGCCCCGATACCCGTTTGAATCTCCTCATCCTGTCCTTTTGCCGACAGGAACACCACCGGAATATCTTTGATGTCGTCGATGAGCTTCATCTGGCGGCAGGCTTCATAGCCTGTCATCCTCGGCATTCGCACGTCCATCATGATGAGATCCGGTTTGATTTTCTGTGCCAGTTCCAGCGCTTCCGCACCGTTGGCTGCCTGTGTGACGGTGTGCCCCGCGAACATCAATGTAAAGTTTATCAATTCGCGGATGTCGCGTTCGTCATCCGCCACTAAGATATTCGCCATACGCTAGAAATCCGCTCCTCTTACATACATGCTGCTACGAAATTTGTGATCGTGAAGTCGGCGTATCGCCGCCGATGAGATTCAGTGTACCCGTCCCACCGAGTAACGGCAGCGTGGGCTGATCAATCGGCAGCGAGATATAGAACGTCGTTCCGACTCCAACTTCCGACGTAAACCAGACTTTGCCGTGATGCATCTCGACGAGATTTTTGACGATGGACAAGCCCAAACCCGTACCAGCCACATCCATCACCAGCGCATGTTCTTCGTAGCGCTCGAACCGATCCCAGATGCGCGGGCGGAATTCTTCGGGAATGCCGATACCCGTATCGCTAACTGCGATGAGGATATGATCGTTACCCGTTTCGGTGGATACGCTGATGCCAATTTTGCCACCATCATAGGTGTAATTAAAGGCATTGTCCACAAGGTTGGTAATCATTTGCGTGAGCTTGTGACGGTCAGCGCGGATGGGCAGCAGGTCGGATTCGACGTTCACGTCTACGTCGAGATGCTTCTTTTCCTGTTCCATGCGCCCTTTGAGATTATCCACCACCGTCCCCACGACATCCGACATTTCCATCAGTTCGAGGTTCAGCCGTTCCGTGCCGGAGTCGATCTTGGAGATGTTGAGCAGGTCATTGACGAGGTTGCTCAGGCGGTCAGCGTTGAGCTTGATCGTGCGTAGGAAGCCCTTTTGCTGTTCCGTGACCTGACCCGCCGCGCCCATCAGCAGCAGATCAGCGAAGCCCTTGATGCTGGTCATCGGCGTGCGAAGCTCGTGCGACACGTTAGAGATGAACTCGCTCTTGATGCGGTCAACCTCGACTTCTTTGGTGATGTCGCGGAACACCGATACCGTCCCCAAGAACTGATCTTCGATGTGTACAGGCGACAAGTGGACGCTGACCACGCGCTTACCCAAGTCGAGGCGTTCTTCGAGGAATTCACCCGGTGCAAGCTGCTGCGGGTTTTGCGCCCAACTGTTCATGGCGTGAATCCACTGCGTTCCCGACCCGCCGAACAATCCAGTCAGGTTGTGCAGCGCTTGACCCATGGCGCGATCACGCGGCAGATCAAGCACACGCTCGGCGGCGCTGTTGAACAGCACAATAGCGCCAGTCGCATCGGCCAACATCACGCCGTCCGCGATGCCTTCCAGAATAGCAGAGCTTTTCTCGGCTTCTTCTTGCTCGGCGCGCAGCAGTGTTCCCAAACGCTCGGCTTGATCGCGGATGAGATGGTACAGATCGGCGTTGTTGATGGCGGCGGCCACTTGATTAGCGGCGGCGCTGGCCAGCTTCAACTGCGGCTCGGAGAAGGCGCGCACTTTGCGGCTCAACAGCACCAGCACACCTTGAATATCTTCGTTGGTTTCGAGAACGACAGCCATCGCGCTGCGAAGGCTTTTCGCTCCTGCCTCGTTCATGTCCCAATAGTCGGTCAAGCGCAGATCATCAACCAGCACCACCGGCCCATTATCGACCAACCATGATGCCAGCCCTTCCGCCGGATGACTGTGACCCGACTGACCGTTATCGCCGTTGGTCATGCTAGATGGCAGCGTGAGCGTACCCGTCTCGATGCGCCGACTGCGGAGCGCAGCGCGGTTATAGAGGCGGTTGGTCATCGGGTCGATGAGCATAATTACGCCGTCGTCCGCGCTGACCGCGTTAGCGACCATCTCCAACGCACGGGACAGCACTCTATCCATGTCCAGCGTCTTAGCCAATTCCGACGTGATGCGGTACAGCGTGTCGATGCGGTCACGTTCGAGTTCCAGTTCGGCGGTACGCTCGGTGACGCGCTCCTCAAGTTCGGCGGCGAACCCGCGAATTTGCTCGAACAAGCGCGCATTCTGAATAGCCGCGCCCAACTGCGAACCAATCGTCGTGAGAATACGTTGATCGTTCAAACCGAAAGCGCGAGGATGTTCGCGGTCACGTACCGCCAATGCACCAACCACCTGATCGCCTGCGATCAAGGGCACACCGAGATAGCTCTTAGCGTCGCCCTCCCCCGTGACGATGCCCAGACTGCGCCGAACCTGTGACAAGCCCATGCTGTCATCATCGCCACCGAGACCTTGCACGATGAGCGGGCGGCGGTGACGAATGACGAACGAGACTTCATCTTGCCCCAACTGTCGCGGCGGGATGGAGTAATCTTCGCCCTGACGCACCGCCAGCGGGAAGGTGATGTCTTCCGTCGCGGCGTTATATAGCGCCAGATACAGTTCTTCCGCGCCCGTCAGACCGGGGATGGTGTTGCGAATGGTGCGGATCATGTCAGGAATGCTGATCGTCGCTGAAATCGCCTGACTGAGGTCGTTAATCAGGAACAGTTCTTCCACCTGCGCCGCTGTCTGATTCGACAGGCGGGCGTTCTCGATGGCGATAGCGGCCTGTGAGCCGAGCGCCTGCGCCAACCGCACTTCACGGTAGCTGAAGCGGCGGTCTGCCGATTGCAGTTCGACCTGAATGAGTCCGATTGCCTGATCGCGCACGACCAACGGCACGAGCATACGCGCAAGATCGCCGCTGGATTCCAGTTCGGCGCGTTCGCGGGCATCCGCCGTTTCATCGGTGCGCTGGATAACGATCACTTCGCGTTCACGCAGCGCCCGCATCTTCGACGGATACAAAGCCAGATCGTAAAGAGTACCCTTCGGTGTCACGCGGTCAAGCAAGCCCTGTCGGTTCACATCGACTTCGACTTCGAGTGTGTTCTCGACGTTATCCCAGATCATGACTGCACAGTCGTCCATATCGAGCGCGTCCAAAATCAGCTTAACGACGCGCTGGAACACCTCGTCCAGATCGAGCGTGAGCGAGGTCGCTTGCGCTGCTTCGAGCAGCGTTTCCAGTTCGCGGGTACGCACCAGCGATTGTTCGAGCAGATTGGCGTTCTGGACGGCGATGGCCGCTTGATTGGCGATGACCTGACCGAGATCAATCTGTTCCGGTTGGAACTCACGCGGGCCGTCGAACACGTCCAGTTCAACCGCGCCGATCACCTGTCCCGCAACCGTCATCGGCACAATGGCGAAGGCTTTCACACCGCGTCCGGCGATTTCGGTGTAGAACGGGCTGTCCTCTGGCATCTGCGTCACGTCCTCGAAAATGAGCGACTGTGTAGCGCGGCGCAAATGCTGATACAGCGGACTGACGAGCAGGTTCACGGTCTGCGTCGGCGGGGTTTCGGTGCGCGGGTACTCAACCACGACGCGCCCGAGCTGCGCGCCGCGCTCGAACAGCAGCGCTCGCGCCTGATTGATACCCATCGCCTGTGCGATTTCCATGATGGCGACTTCGAGGATGTTCTCGCTGTCCAGCGAACGCGACAGCGACACCGACACACGGTTGATGAGGCCCATACGCTCGGTACGGTACGTGGCTTCCGCGAATAAATCGGCGTTTTCCAGTGCGACAGCTACTTGATTGGCGAAGGCTGACGCGGCTTGTTCAGCCTGAGCGTCGTAGAACTTCGCCTCGGACTTGCTCATAGCTATCACACCGACGACGTTGCCCTGATTGACCAGCGGTACGCCCATCCAGCTTTGTGCTTTTTCGTCACCGGGCAGCGCATCGAGGTGCTGCAAGCGACTGATGCTGAAAACATGCTGTGTATTCACGACTTGATACAGGCGATCATGCGTTTCGATTTCAAGGCGCATGTCAAACGGCGACACGTTGCTGAGTCCCTTGACACCTTCGATAATCAGGTAATCGCCCTCGCGCCGCCACAGTGTAATCACGTCGTAGCTGATGATGCGCTCCATCAGATCGAGCGCCAACTGCACCACTTCTTGACGGTCTAGCGATGCCGTGATGCTGCTCGACACTTCCGTGAGCGCAGCAAGCTGGTTCGCCCGCGCTGCGATGTCGCGTTCGAGCAAGGCGCGTTCGGTCACGTCCTCGACAAGCAGCACCGCGCCGCGTGTGCCGTCGGCATCACGCAGCGGATAGACGTACATATTTTGTACGCTGAGTTTGTCCTCAAGGAACGTCCGGTAGCCGTAAATCTCTCGCGGCACGCCTTTTTCCAGCGATGATCGTAGTTCTTCGGCCAAGATTTCGGTGAGGTGCGGACGATAGCGGAACAGGTCTTGCTGAATGACACTGTCATCCCAGCCGTAGCGCTCGCGCATGAAGTCGTTGATCGAAATCACACGGCCTGATTTATCCAGCACGACGATGCCCTGCTGAATGGATTCAACCACCGACTCGTTGAAGGATTGCAGGTTCAGCGCTTGGTCGAACAGGCGCGCATTCTGCACGGCGATAGCGGCAAGATTGCCCAGACGCTTGAGCAGCGGGCGATACTCGTCAAACCCGAACGCCCGCACTTGATCGCTGCCTAAGTGGATCGCGCCGAGCCGTGTTCCGCCTGCCGTCAGCGGGATAACCACGCTGGTTTTCTCGCCGCGACCATACCATGCGCGCAGGTCTTCATAGCGATGGATGTCGGGGTGATCGGTGTGATAGAGATGGTCTTGGCCATCATCGAACGTCAAACCGAGCGCAGTATCTTGCAAGTGAGCGCGATGTTCATCCGTAACTCGCAGCGTCCCGTCATTATCGACGCTGACACGCAGCACACGGAAGCCCTGCTGGAAAGCATCCAACATAGCGACGGTCATGCGGCTGAATGGCAGCAGCTTGAGCGCCCCACGCGCCACCGACTCAACGATTCCGGCGATGTCCAGCGTACTGGCGATGCCTTCCATCACTTCGTT
>JACMMD010001000.1 GCA_014379235.1 Anaerolineae bacterium | reverse complement strand
TCATACCTCGTTACTCATTAGTGGATGTAGATTATGCCAACGATCAAACTTGTCACCTCAATGCCCGGCCCCAAATCGCAGGAGATCGTATCCCGCCGTGAAGCCGCGATGGCGCGCGGCGTGGCCAAACTGACGCCTGTGGCCATCGTTCATGCAGAGGGCGCGGCCATCACCGACGCCGACGGCAATACGCTGCTGGATTTCGCGGGCGGCATTGGCGCGCTGGCGGTAGGACACTGCCCGCCGCAGGTGGTGAACGCCATTCAAGGTCAGGTCGAACACCTAATACATATGTGCGCGATTGTCGGTACGTACCCCAGCATGGTTGAAGTCGCGGAGATGCTCAACCATCTCACGCCGGGAGATTTCGACAAACGCACGGTACTCTGTAACAGCGGTGCGGAAGCCATCGAGACGTCGATCAAGATCGTTCGCAGCTTCACCAAACGGGCCGGCATCATCGTGTTCGAGGGCGCGTATCATGGACGCACCAACCTCACACTGTCGATGACCAGCAAATACGGGTTGTTCAAGAAAGGTTTCGGGCCGTTTGCGCCGGAGATTTATCGCCTGCCATTCCCGAACGTGTATCGTCGCCCCGCCGGACTGAGCGAGGACGAATACATTGACGACTGCATTGCGCGGCTAGATAACGCACTGATCGCCCAGATCGACCCCGAAGCGGTGGCCGCGATTGTCATTGAACCCGTACAGGGCGAGGGCGGTTTTATCGCCGCGCCGCCACGATTCTTGCAGCGCATCCGCCAGATTTGCGACCAGCATGGCATCGTCATGGTGGCTGACGAGGTTCAATCGGGCTTCGGGCGCACGGGCAAGCTGTTCGCCGTCGATCATTATGACATTGTGCCGGACGTGATTGTGACGGCCAAATCGCTGGCGGCGGGGATGCCTTTGGCCGCCGTGACCGGACGCTCCGACATCATGAACGCGCCGCATCCCGGCGGACTTGGCGGCACGTACAGCGGTAATCCGTTAGCTTGCGTGGCGGCCATCGAGGCTATGAAGATCATCAGCGATCCCGCATTTTTAGCGCGGGCCAACGAAATCGGGGCGCGGATGCGTGAACATCTGCTGGAACTGCAAGCCAATGTGCCGCTGATTGGCGACGTTCGTGGACTGGGGCCGATGCTGCTCATCGAGATGGTCAAAGACCGCACGAGCAAAGTGCCCGCAGGCGATGAAGTGCCGCAGATCGTCAACGAGGCGTTCAAGCGCGGACTGGTCATCATCCGCGCCGGACTGTACAGCAACTGCATCCGCTTCCTGCCGCCGCTTAATATCAGCGACGATCAGGTTGACGAAGGCATGGGCATCGTGTCCGAAGCGGTGCGCGTCGTGGCAGGTCAACTGCAAAAAGCCTAAATTCAACAGTTTACCGCAGGGTTGCAGAGGTGCAGGGATGCAGAGAAATTCAAATTAAATTGATTTCCCTGTTCCCCTGCTGCTCTGCCTCTCTGCGTTGAGTCTTTTCTGTTACATCGCTGCGCGGAGATAGTGTGCCCAATAACCCTGATAGTCGCCGTAGGGTTCAGCGATGCGCTCCATGTCCGTGCCTGCGCCGTAGACTTTCCTGAACGCATCCTGTGTTCGCCGTTCACCAACCGGCAGCCGTTCCGTGTGACCCAAGCCGCGCAGCATGATGAATGATGCTGACCATTCACCGATGCCGCTGATGCCGCGCAGCCACGCCTCTACTTCGTCGTAATCGCCCTCACGCAGCCACGCTTCATCGATGCCGTGAAAAGCGTCTATCGCCGAGATCAGGAAATCGGTTTTGCGCGCATAACCCGCCGCGCTGACGATGCTCCGCAGTTCATCACGGTCTGCGTCATTGAAATCGGCGGGTTCGGGGACGGCGAAATGGGTTACGCCATCAACCTCGATTTTGCCACCATAGGCTTCGGTCAGCGTTTGCTTGACGCTGCGCGCAATAGCCATCGACGTGCGCTGCGACAGAATCGCCCAAACCGCGTTTTCAAACGGTGTCGTAAATCGCACTTGGTGGTAGCCGTATAGCTGCTCGATGATTGGCGCGAACTGCTCGTCTTGCTCACCGATGGCGTAGAACGGCTTCAGGTCATCATCGAGGCTGAGGTATAAACGGATACGCTCTAGCGCAACGGCTTCGTTGTCGGCGCTGATCGGTTGGTCAGCGGTCAACGTGTACCGTAGTTCTGGCGATGCGCTGCTGCCGTTTGAGCCGAGTGTGAATGCAACCGTTTGACCATTCACGCGAATGGCCTTCGTGAGCGTTTGATCGCTGACAGCCTGATCGCCCATCGCAGGCGTGAACACGCCGATAAAGCGTAATGAGTGTGTGAAATCGAATGGAGCGGTGGCGGCGAGACGGCCAGTTTTTGTGGATTGGGTCAAGGTTTTACCTGTCTTCTAGGCGGAGAGTTCACTATCTACAGCATACAAGGCGGACGTGACAGCGTTATGACAGCAGCGTTTCAGCCGATGACGGTCATCAGCCGATGACGTGCCAATCGCCGCTGGCCTCAAACTGAATGATCTGGGCATTGGGCAGTTCAAAGAACACCATATTTTGCGCGCCCTGCACCCGCGCCGTATACGCCTGCTCGATGGCATAGGGCCAACCTAAACGTTCGCTCACGTCGGCTTCGTGTGTCCATACCCGGCTGAAACCGCGAATCGGCTT
>JACMMD010000009.1 GCA_014379235.1 Anaerolineae bacterium | reverse complement strand
CGCCAAGCAAAACTTCACTGCCATTGACGATTTGCAGCGTGCCCAAGCGTCCGGCTTCAACTGAGGTCGATTCAGAAGTGAGTGTGCCATCGACCACAGCACGCATGACGTAAACCGCCGCATAGCCTAGATCAATCGGGTTCCATAGAACCACCGACTTCACACAGTCAGCAGCGACATAGGGCCTCATGGCGTTCGGTGTCGCCAAACCAATAACCGCAACCTCTCCACACAGACCGGCCTGTGTTACGGCTTCTGCTGCCGCAGGCGTGGCCACGCTGGTCATCCCAAAGATGCCATCGAGATCATCGCCGTATTGGTTAATCAGCGTGTTAGCCTGATTGAACGAGAGGATGTTGTCTTCTTGCGCTTCCAGTGTCGCCAGCCATGTTAGTTCTGGATAGCACTGCGCGGCATAGGCTTGCATTTCGGAAATCCAGCGCGCCTGATTGGGCGTGGTGAAGGTGCTGGTAACGATGGCGAAGCTGCCGTCCTCACCGATTTCAGCAACCATGCTGTCGATGAGTGACTTACCGATACCGTTAAACTCCGCTTGATTGACGAACCACTCACGCGCATCTGGCTCGGAGTTCGCATCATAACCGACGACGTGGATGCCTTCTTCTAATGCACGGCGCAGCACAGGCGCAATCGCAACAGGATCATTGGCTGCGAAAAGGACACCGTTGACACCCTGCGTGATATAGTTGTCGATGAACGTAATCTGGTCGTCGATGTTCGCTTCGGTGGGGGCGTCCGTTGTAACGGTCACGTTGCCGAGTTCTTCGGCTGCCTGCTGCATACCTTCAGTCGTAGCCGCGAAGTAGCCGATACCGATCAGCTTAGGCACGTCCACAAGGGTGATTGGCTGGCCAGCGAGGTCTGGTGCATCCACCGCCATACCGCCATCATAACCGCCGCCCTCTGCCATAGCCGCTTCTTCCGTCGCGTCAGCGCTAGGAGCTTCTTCCGCGCCCGCCATACCGCAGGCAAGCGGGTTAACCGGCAGATCGTCCCCGCCATCCCAGCGCTCTTGAGCGCTCACAGGCAGCGCAAACAGGGTTATGAGCAAACAAACCAGTACAAAGACAGAAACAGTTTGCTTTCGCATGAGATACTTTCCCCTTCGTTTAAGATTAAAAAACATCAGTCAAAATCCGATGCTGCTTGCTTCGCTGCACATCACCTCCTTCAAATGTCACAGCGTGTTCGACCAGCGCTGGATCAGGTTGTTGATGAGAATTGCAAAGATAAGCACCAAACCAATGACGATGATCGTCGCATCGCCGGTAACGCCTGTGAGAGCAAGCCCGTTCTTCAACAGTTGAATGGTAATTACGCCGATGAGGGTGCCGACGATGCTGCCTGTACCGCCGAAAATGCTCGTTCCACCCAAAACAACCGCCGCGATTACGTCAAGCTCTAGTCCCATACCCATGTCCGAGCGAGTGGTGCTGACTCTTGAAACAAAGATATATCCAGCCAAACCGCCCATAAAACCGGAAAGGGTATAGATGAACAACTTATAGGTGTCAACCGGAATACCGGAAAATCTCGCAGCGATCTCGTTGTTGCCGATTACGTACAAAGATCGCCCGATGACGGTACGCGACAGCAGCAGCGCACAGATAATCGCGGCGACAATCAGCACCCATAGCTGGGTGGGTACACCTGCGAACTCTCCTTGCCCAAGTGTGTAAAACCAATCCGGGTAGCCCCGTGCGGAGCGCGCTTGACTGATGCCTTCGGCCAAACCCCGATAGAGTGCCAACGTCGCCAGTGTCATAATCAGCGGCGGAACACCAACGCGAACAATGAACAGCCCATTCACAAAGCCAGCGAGGCCGCCCGTTAGCAGCGCGATCACGATGGCAACTTCAAGCGGCAGGCCGAGATTTTGCCAGCTATAGCCAAGCACAACCGCGCTCAAGCCGAACGTCGCTCCGACAGACAGGTCGATGCCGCCTGTGATAATGATGAACGTCATCGGCAGAGCGACTAAGCCGACCTCAGTCAGCAGTCGGCCTTGATTCAGGATGTTATCGACGGTCAAGAAACGGTCAGTTTGCGTGGACAGCAGCAGTATCGAGATGAGCGCAATAATAGATAGCACACCTTCTTGACTGAGCAGCAGGCCACGCAGTCTCAGCGCCGGACTCAATCTTGCTACTGGTTTTTCGGTAGCAACCATTCGCTAACCTCGCATATCAATCATCTGGCGATGACGTCGAAATAGGTCGAAAAGTACAGTCGACAAGATCAACAAACCCTGCACGGCGCGCAGCCAGTACGGCGAAATATTAACAAACACCAGCGCCGAGCCAATAGCGCTCAACAAAATGGCGGCCAATGTCGAGCCGATAGCTGTACCGATGCCGCCAAGAATGCTAACGCCGCCAACAACCGACGCGGTAATAATCAACAGCTCCAAATTTGGCGGAACGGTTGATTGGATGACGCTCAACTGTGTGGAGAACAGAACACTGGCGATACCGATAATCACGCCGTTGATGATAAAGACGCGCATGATCGTACCGCGCTCGGAGATGCCGGATAAGCGGGCGGCTTCCGCATTACCGCCGACAGCATAGATCGCTCTTCCCGATGGGCTGTAGCGCATCCAAAACGCAGCGACTATCGTGAGGACGATCATAAAGTAAATCGGCATCGGGATACCGAGAGGACGCATTTGTGCCAGCGCATAACCCGGCGGCAAATCGGAAATCCACGCGCCATTGGTGACACTAATCAGTCCACCCTTAAGAATACTGGCCATACCGAGCGTCGTTACAATCGACGGGATTCGCAGGTAAGCGACGAAAAATCCGTTGAGCGCTCCGACGAGACCGCCAACGATCAGCGGCGCAAGCCATGAGAACCAGATCGGATAACCGGCAACCGCAAGCTGCCCGCTGATGACCGCCAGCACACCGATCAACGAGCCGACAGAAATATCGATGTTGCCGGAGATAATCACCATCGTCATGCCGATGGCCGCAACCGCTACATAGGCATTGCCTAACAGAATACTGGATATATTTCGCTCCGCGAGAAAGCGCGGATTGACGAGGCCCACGCCGAGCATCAGCACGATCAAACTAATGGCGATAACCGTCTCTTGGCTGATTAATCCGGCGAGGCGTGGGCGGGCGCGTTCGCTACTAACGACAGATTTGGTGGTCGCCGTCATTGAATGTTCCTTGCTGCCATGCCTTCGATGCCCTTAGAGGCTTCTCGATCCGTTTGACTACGCATCATCGCATCCACAATCACCTCTTGCGTGGCTTCGGCGCGAGGATATTCCGCGACGATATGACCTTCGCGCATGACCAGCACCCGATCACTCATACCTAAAATTTCCGGTAGTTCGCTCGAAATCATCAAAATGGCCAGCCCTTGCTGCGCGAGTTCGCTGATAAGGCGATGGATTTCAGCCTTCGCGCCAACATCGACACCGCGTGTCGGCTCATCCATAATCAACACTTTGGGATGGCGGGCAAGCCACTTACCAACCACGATTTTCTGTTGGTTGCCGCCGGATAATTTATTGACCACCTGCTCGATACTGGTTGCGCGAACATTCAATTGGCCGACTGTGTGTTTCGCCAGTTCAACTTCACTTTTGCGGTCTATAAAACCGCGATGCGCGAGGGCGGTCAGCATCGCAACCGAGACGTTCTCGCGGATTCGCATTTGCCGGATAAGCCCCTGTGTACTGCGATCTTCCGGCACATAGGCGATACCGAGCTTCATCGCTTGGCGTGGGTTTTTGATCTTATGCGGCTGGCCTTTGATGAGAATTTGGCCGGACTCAGCAGGCGTGATACCGAAGATCGTCAGGGCAAGTTCGCTGCGCCCCGAACCGACTAAGCCCGCGAGACCGACGATTTCGCCTTCTCGAACTTGAAAGCTGATGCCGCGAGTCAAAGGTCGCCGCCACAGATTATTGACTTCAAGAACCGGTTCACCGATCTTCGTTTCGAGCTTCGGAAACAGGTTATCAATAGTGCGCCCGACCATCATGCTAATCAAATCATCGCCATTGGTTTCTGCGACGGGTTTTGTGCCAACATAGTGACCATCTCGTAGGACAGTAACACGGTCTGCAAGTGTGAAAACTTCCTCAAGGCGGTGGCTGATGTAAATGATGCCTACCTTTCGCTCTCGCAAAAGGCGCACAATCGTAAACAGCCGCTGCACGTCGGATTCGGTCAATGCGGCGGTGGGTTCATCCATAATGAGGATACGCGCATCTTGCGACAGCGCTTTCGCAATTTCGACACGCTGCCGTTTTCCAACCGTCAGTGCGCCTACTTTGGCGTTCACGTCGAGATCATGAATTTCAAGCGATTCGAGGATTTCTTTGGCGCGGTGGCGCATTGCGCGCCAATCGACCATGCCAATACGATTGCGCGGCGCGTGGCCCATAAATATGTTTTCAGCGACGGTCAAATCAGGGTAAAGGCTGAGTTCCTGATAGATCGTTGCAATACCACGCGCTTGCGCTTCACGCGGGTTATTGAACTGAACAGGCTGACCATTGAACTTGATCTCACCTGTATCCGGCTTATGAACCCCCGACATGATCTTGATGAGCGTCGATTTGCCAGCGCCATTCTCACCGAGCAGCGCATGTACCTCGCCGCTGAAAATGTCAAAATGAACGTTATCGAGAGCTTGCACGCCGGGAAAGCGTTTACTAATTTGCTCTAATTCAAGAATAGGTGTCATCTCAACGGTTCTCTAAATAACTGCTTATCAAGAAACAGCACTTACGATACGTTCAATAAGATTCAAACTCTCCATGAATACGATTGCGGTGCGATTATCTTACGAACTAAATTGAAATACAAGTTTTGAATGGCAAAGTTCATATTTGGTATACTTTATAATTGGGGCGGTGGGCAAACGGAGGTTATCTTAGCCATCCCGAAATATTTCCAAATCTCTATAAATGCGGTAATATGTAATGATAGTAATTAAAGCTTTTTCATTCAATCATACGTTTGATGTGATACTAAGCAGCTTTCAATAGGTAAACACCCGGTGAAACCTTCTCGTTACTTTTCACTTGCTCTAGTCGGTATCGTACTGTTGAGTATGGCATTGCAGGCTGCAAACACGTTTGCGCGGCAGGGAACACTCGTCTGCGATGCCATTCATGTTGATGTCGCTTATGAGCGCCCGCAGGCGTTTACACTGCCAGTATCGGGTGGGATGCTGCCCTACGATTACACAATTGTCGATTCTCCCGATAACGGTGTGCTTTCCGGTACCGAACCGGATTTAACATTCACGCCGGATGCGGGTTTTATCGGCACGACAGCATTCAACTACAGCGTTAGCGATGCTGATGGCGCATCGTGCGAGGGAACGATTTCGATCAGCGTCTATGGCCCGCTGCATATCGAAGATGCGACTTTCTATACGAATTATGAAACCCCCATCAATATTTTCATCACGATCACGGGTGGTTTACCGCCGAACGATTACAGCTTTGGTGAGCCTGCTCACGGCGAATTGATCGTTACTGAAAACTTAACTTATATCCCTGACGCTGGATTCAGCGGCGTTGATACCTTTACCATCAGCGATACTGATGCTCTAGGCAGCACGACTACCGCGACCATGACTATCCATGTATCCGCTCCAATCACAGTGGGCAGCGTATCGTCGTTGATCGCCGCTATCAACACCGCCAACGCAAACACCTATCCCGATACGATCATTCTTACCCCGCGCACGTACTCGCTAACGACGGCCCCTGCAAACTCAGCAACCGGACTACCGTTTATTACGAGTGAAATAGCTATTCGTGGGAACGGCTCTACGATTACGCGAGGCACGACTTCACGCTTCCGCTTTTTTAGGGTCATGGCTGCTGGCCAATTGACGCTCGAAAACTTGACGCTTTCGGGCGGGGTCGCCAAGGGCGGCAACAGCCGTTCCGGCGGCGGCGGTCTTGGGGCGGGCGGGGCGATCTTCAACCAGGGATCGGTCAACCTGATCGGCGTCACCCTGACCGACAACCTGGCCCTGGGTGGCAGCAGCGGCGTCGGCACCACCAATAGCGCCGGCGGTGGCATCGG
>JACMMD010000103.1 GCA_014379235.1 Anaerolineae bacterium | reverse complement strand
GGGGTTGAAGATGGCCGGCTCGAAGGTCGGGTAGCTGGCCAGCGCTAAAATCGCACCCGTGTTCACATCGATCACAACCACGCCTGTTCCCGGTGATAAGCTGCCCCAACTGGTTTGCGCGTAGTTGTACGCATCGGAGATGGCTCTAGCGGCTGCCAGTTGCAAGTCACGGTCAACGGTGAGCGTGACTTGCTGCGGCTCGATGCCTTCTGCGCCGGCCAACTCGCGTAGGGTCACGCCGCCAGACTCGACGATACGCAGGGTTTGCGATGCTTGACCACCTAACATCTGGTCGTAAGCCTGTTCGATTCCGGCCAAGCCTACGAGATCGCTTTCACGGTAGCCCTGACTCAAGTACGTCTCAAGTTGATCGGCGGGAATGGTGCTGATATAACCCGTAACGTGTGATGCCGCCCCGTGTCCGACATAGCGCCGCGTCTGCCGCTCGATGCGAAGGTTTGGCGTGATGTTGCACAACTCCGTAAGCTGTGCGTCGTACTGACGTTCGGTTTCGGGGTCAACCTCACCCACGTAAAACAGGGTTTCAGCCGCATAAGGCGCGAAGAATACGAGAATGTCGTCGGGTTGTTTTTGCAACACATCACCGAGCAGCACCGCACAGTCTGCTTCGTTGGGTATCGTTTGGCGTATCGCATACAGTGTGATTACCGTGCCGCCCTGCTCAACCAACACATTGCCATTACGGTCAAGGATATTGGCGCGAGGCTGGCGATCCGCGTCAACGGTAAGGCGCGATCCCGATACCAGTACATCGAAAATGTCCATCGTTGACCACGCCACGCGCCAACCGTCAGGGCTTTGCACCAGCCGCATGGTGCGACCTGCGTCTGCCACTTCTCCGAAAACGTTGGATTGCAGCGTCACGTCATAGGAAACGGCGGCGCTTTGACCTTGAACTTGCGCGTCCCGCACATCGAATTGTACGCCCGTGAGGCCCAGTACCGCCGTGGTATCCTCGTAGGTGACAACGAACTCATCTGCCGCCACGATCTCGCGGCTTTGCGGACTGAGCAGGCCGTACATGGCGCTGTAATCAAGGTTGTTCCATGCGCTGAGAAAGTCGCGCACGACATCATCCGCCGAGCGTGGGCCGAGGAGTTGAATGCTGCTGGTCGCGCCGCCAGCGCTGGCACAGCCGGCCAAGAGCAGCGCCGTGATCAAGGTTATTTGCGACCATAGACGCCGCAGGCTAAAGCCGTGCGGCTGGTGAAAAGCCACGCACACTAAAGGCGCAGAAAATTGTCCCTTTAGTGGACGTGTTTTTTCATTAGCCGGAGGTTTTAACCTCCGGTGATTATCAGAGAAAGTTTGTTTCATGGCTAACGATAAGTCTCTTCTACCATCAGCGCAGTTTGCAACAGCGCTATACAATGAAAGAACTATAACGGCGCAGAATTACCCTGTCTAGATCGAGAGGCTGACGATTACCCTATGGTTTCCAGAAACATTAACCAGCGCTTTATCGACTTAAGTCACACGTTCGAGGATGGAATGCCGGGTTTTCGCATGAAGAGCGAGGATGGCACGGTGACACCGTTTAGTGCGCGCATTCGTCCGTTCCTCACGCATGAACAATCACGTCCACGTTACAACCATCAAGCCGAGTTTGAAATCACGGAGATGACCTTTCAGACCTCGATAGGTACGTATCTAGATTCGCCGTACCACCGTTTTCCAGACCGACGCGACATCAGTGAGTTGGAACTCGATGAAGTGATTCTTCCCGGCGTGGTGATCGACGTGCGTGGCAGGGAAGCATGGGAGGCGGTTGGCCCGAACGTGCTGCCGTCAGGCATTTCGCTGGCAGGTAAGGCGGTATTGTTCAATTTTGGCTGGGATGTGCATTGGGGTACGGAAGCATACCACGCATTCCCGTTCATCGCCCGCGAATTGATCGCGCATCTTGTGAACGCGGGTGCAAAGTTGGTCGGTATGGATACGCTCAACGCTGACGACACGCACGACTCCTCACGCCCGGCCCACAGTGAATTTCTCAGCCGCGATATTTTGATCGTGGAAAACTTATGCCATTTAGACCGCCTGCATAAGCATGATTTCCGCTTCTTTGCTGTGCCGTGGAAAGCCAAAAACGTCGCGGCGCTGCCAGTGCGCGCATTCGCGGAGATTGTCTAGGATCAAAATAGAAGGGTCGTTATGTTTCGACAACTGCGCGCTATCGCCATGCCGTTCATTATCATCGTTGTCATTCCTGCGCTGCTGGCCAGTACGGGTTCGGTCAATATTGGTTGGGGACTGCCGATGCCGCTGGCGCTGCTGCCGATTATCGTCGGCGCGGCGTTGATCGCGGTTGGCTTGGCGCTGATGTTGATGACGATTCGCCTGCTCATCACCGTCGGAGAGGGAACGCTGTCCCCGTGGGATGCAACGCGGCGTTTGGTGGTCGTCGGTATCTATCGCTATGTCCGTAACCCGATGATTAGCGGCGGAACGTGCATCCTTTTAGGCGAGAGTGTACTGCTCGGTTCGTGGGTGCTGCTAGTCGTGACGCTGTTTTTCGCGGGACTCAACGTGGTCTATATCCCGCTCTCGGAAGAACGTGGCTTACGAGAGCGCTTCGGCGCAGATTATGACACCTATGCGCGCAATGTTCCGCGCTGGCTGCCGCGCCGCACTGCGTGGGAGCAGTAGATAGTTGTTAGCGAACCCCTCTATCCCCAACCCTTTCGCCCCTTGTGGGAGAAAGGGGTTTGCAAGTCCCCTCGCCCCGTTTTTTGGGAGAGGGGATTTAGGAGTGAGGGGAAAGACATTAAGCCTGAAACGATTTGCCGACGACAACCACATCATTGCCATTGCCGTTATCGCTGTATTCGTGGCGTTTGGGCTTGAAGTCGTTCTTGCCTTTGCCATCACCATCGTGATTGTCGCTGCCGCAGCTCCAGTGATTCCAGCCCTGAAAGCCCATCAACATGGCGACACCGATACCGATCAGCAGCAGCGGTAGGCTGAACCCGAAGGCGAACACCAGCCCTACGCCCACCAGCCCCAGCGCGCCGGATGACTGCCAGCGCTTGCCCAATGCTGCTTCTTTCGATAACGCGCTCAAGCCGATGACGATCAAAATGCCGGGGAAGAAGTCGCCGCTCATGAACAGCACCGCCAACCCGATCAGGAACACGCCGCCCGCAATCTGGTCGGCACGTTTGCGGGTGTCGGTAGGGACAGAAGTATTTATATTGTGAAAGCCGTTATGCCACATCGCTCTTTAGCCTCGCTCTGATTAGTTGAACGGCGCACTAGATGGGCCGTTTGTTCGTAACGAAATACTATACGCAGGTGTTTGCAATCGGGTTGCGCGGGTTTGGCGCGCCGCTGAAAACCTAACAAAAATGTTAGGGCTTTAACACATTATGTAAGTGGTTCTGCGCGGTGATCGCCACTCAATGACTGTTTTCATAATGCTCAATATTCTCTTGTGGAGCGCGGCGGTTTGTGGTCTATAATGGTGACATACACGGTGGTTAAATTACAATCATGGCACAAACTATTTCAGCCGAAGCCTTGCAAAATGTCAGCCAGAATCTCAACAATGCCGCCACACTGACGCAGGCCGCACGCGCCCTCGTCGATTGGCTTGAAAAGAATGTTCAATGCCGGGCCGCGGCGCTGCTGTATTCCGATACCATAGGCGTAGAGGTCATTGCCCCGCCCGGAAGTCCGCTCGAAAATGCGACGGAGCTAGGGCGCTGGATGAGTTCCGTGCCCGACTGGTGGATGTGGCGTGAGGCACGCGCCGTAGAGGATGCCGATAACGGACGCCGAGCATGGGTGCTGCCTTTACGCAGTGACGAGCGCCCCTATGGCCTGCTGTGGATTGAAGGCGGACTCAACGATGACATCACACGGGCCATCCAAGCGCTGTTGGCTGGACTGCTGGCATCAAGGCTGCACTTTCTCAGCAGCCAAAATCATTGGAATACCATTCTGACGAATATCAACGAGATCGGCAATGCCGTCACCTCGTTTGCCGACAGCGAAGCGCTGTGGGATGTAATGCACGAACAGCTTGCGACCATGTTCCCAACGTCATCGTTTTATGTGGCGCTGTATGATCGTGAAGTCGAACAGCTTTCGTTCCCGTTGGTGTCGGAAGACAATATGCGAATCGATTACCCGCCCAGTCCGCTAGAAGGCTTGGGCGCGGCCATCGTCACACATGGATTGGCGCTGCACTTCCGCGATCTTGACGCTGAAAGTGAACGCTTAGAAGCGCTGCGTGTCGAACTCAACGAACTCGAATTAAGCTGGTCGTTGAGCGCATGGTTGGGTATCCCGCTGCGTAACCGACGCACCGAAGTCGTCGGTTTGGTGGGCATGGGCAGCATGATTCCTAACAGCTACACCGATCAAGACTTGGCGCTGCTAACCATGATCGCCGCGCAAATATCACTGGCGTTGGACAGCGCCGATCTGCTGCGTACCGAACAGGAGCGCCGCAAGGTCGCCACTACCATGATGGATGTCAGCCGCATGGTGAGTTCGACGCTGCGTTATGAAGAAGTGGTCGAGCGCATCCTCGAACAGATGGAGCGCGTGGTCGATTTTGACAGCGCCGGAGTTTTACTTGTCCCCGTAGACTGTCAGGATGGCAGCCGCATGGTCATCACCTCGACCTATGGCTTACCGCCAACGCTGCGCGGCATTGAACTGCACTTCAACGAATCTAGCCCGGAGATGCAGGTTTTTCTGGCGCAGCAGCCCATCATCATCGAGGACACGCAGGAGCGGCCCGGCTGGAATCCTGAAAATAATGCGCTGGTTTCGTGGGCGACGCGCTCATGGATCGGCGTGCCGATGCTGGTGCAGGACAAGGTTATCGGCCTCATCACGCTCGATAGGTCGATCCCCGATTACTATACCGAACGCGATGCCAGCACCCTGTTTGCACTGGCGCGGCAGGCGGCGGTAGCCGTCGAAAACGCCCGCCTACACGCCCAACTAGAATCGAACCTGAATATGCTGCAAGTGCGAAACCTGCGCCTTGCGTCCATTCACAATATTTCGGCGGTGGTCACGTCTACGCTGGAGCGCGATGTCGTGCTGAACGCGGCGGCGGGGCTGCTGACCGCGCTGTTCGATGTCGATTACTGCGGCATCATGCTGGCCGACGAGAAAACGGGCGAAGCCTTCCTCGTCGCAGAAACGCCCGTTAGCGGCAATCTCGGCATCCGCATGAACCTCGTGAACAACCCGACGTTTGAACTGCTGGTCATTGATAACACCACGATTGCTATCGAAGACGTGAACGAAGACCCACTCGATGATGCCTCGCGGCGCGTGTTGCAGCGGCTTGGCGCACGTTCGGCGCTGCTTGCGCCGCTGGTGGCCCGCGAACGGATTATCGGCTGTGTTTGGCTAAACAGCTATAAGCATCGCGTCTTCAACGATGAAGAACGCGATACCTGCATGACCATCGCCGCGCAGGTGGCCATGGCCATCAAAAACGCCGACCTTTACGAAGAGGCCGTCGTCGCTAACCGCCTCAAAAGCGAATTTTTGGCCAATGTCAGCCATGAATTACGAACGCCTTTGAACGCCATCATCGGTTACAGCGATTTGCTCCTCAGCGAAATTTATGGCGCGCTCAACGATAAGCAGCGGGATCGCCTGAACCGCGTCAATGGCAGCGGCCAACATTTACTGTCACTGATTGACGACGTGCTTGACCTGTCGAAGATCGACGCTGGCCAAATGGAACTGGCGATGACTCCACTGCGTGTGCCGGAAATCATCCACGAGGCCGCGGCAGGTGTTCAGCCTCGCGCTGAGGCGAAAGGGTTGTCGCTCACGCTCAAAATTCATCCAGAAATCCCACAGGTGCAGGCCGATGCGCGGCGCGTATCGCAAGTGTTGAGCAACCTGCTCGATAACGCGGTCAAGTTCACGCCCAAAGGCGCGATTGTGCTGCACGCCTACACGCTGTTCATCAAAGGTGGCGCTGCTTCGAGCGATCTAGCTGTCCCACCGCCGAGCTTCAACGTGCCTGATGGCAGTTGGTTGGCGATTTCGGTACAGGATAACGGCATCGGTATCAGCCCCGAAAATCACGAGATCATCTTCGACGCTTTCCGCCAAGCCGACGGTTCGAGTGTGCGCCAGTATGAAGGCACAGGCTTGGGATTAGCCATCACGCGACGTTTGGTGACGATGCACGGCGGCTACCTGTGGGTAGAGAGCGCGCTCGGTGAGGGCAGCATCTTTACAATGCTGCTGCCCGGTGTGACCGAGCAAGTTGGCGGCGGCGCATCGCTCAGTTTGCTATCGGGCCAAGATCGCTCTGCCAGCAGTGATAACGGCAGCTTTTCCGCAGAAGAGTCCGGTGTCATGGACAGCGCCAGCGAAATGACCAGCGCTGATGAGCGCCCGCTTGTGCTGGTGGTGGACGACGATCAGGGCGCGCTGCAACTCATTCAAGATTATCTCGGCCTGAATACCTATCGCATCATTGGCACGAACAACCCCAAACGCGCATTGGAACTGGCGCGGCAGCTTCACCCTGCGGTCATGATAACTGACATCATGATGCCGGATACCAACGGTTGGGAGGTGCTGCGTACCCTCAAAGACGATCCTAAAACCGCCGATATTCCGATCATCGTGCTGTCGATGGTCAACAAAAAGACCGTCGGTTTTTATCTGGGCGCTGCGGATTATCTAGTGAAGCCCATCAGCCGTGACGTGCTGCTCGAGTCGCTGGCAAAGGTGACGCAGGTCATGCCGCACAATCCGATTCTAGTGGTGGATGACCTTGCCACTGACTGCGCCCGCACCGTCGATACGCTGCAACATGCGGGTTTTAACGCGGTTGGTGTCAATGCGGATACGGCGGTGGAATGGCTGCAATTAAACCCGGCTTCGCTTGTGATCTTGAGCCTGTATATGGCGCGCATCTCCGGCTTCAATCTGCTGGCCTCGCTGCGACGTGAGGACGCGATGCGCGCAGCCGCTGGCGATAAATCCGGCGACATTCCCGTCATCGTTATGACAGAGAAGAAACTGCCGAAATCCGCGTTAGACGAAATTCAGCGCAGCAGCCAACAAGTGGTACTCAAACAAGATATGTCCGGCAATTCGCTGACGGAACAAGTCAGGCTTGCGCTCAACCGCAAGCGCTATCAGTACCCGCAGCCTACCCAGCAGCAATCTCGCCAGAGCGGACAGCGCTAAGAGCAATTTTTATGATCGACAATCTAGAAACTGTAACCTCTGCTCTTGCCCATTCCGAACGCCTCGCCGCTCTGCACAATACGGGCCTCTTGGATAGCCCGGTTGACCCGGCCTTTGATCGTTTCACCCGTTTGGCGACGCGCATTTTGCATGTGCCGATTGCGATGATTTCGCTGCTGGACAAAAACCGCCAGTTCATCAAAAGCTGCATCGGGCTGCCAGAGCCATTAGCCACCGAGCGATCAGTCGCACCATCGGCGGCGTTTTGTCAGTACGTCGTGTCGTCCGCCGCGCCGTTAGCCATCGAGGATGCCCGCATCCATCCTACACTGTTCGACATACCGGCGGTGACGGTGTTCAAGGTTGTGGCCTATGCGGCCATGCCGCTCATCACCGCTGAAGGCTACTGCTTAGGCACATTGTGCGTGATGACTTACGAGCCGCGCCAATGGATGGATGAGGAAATGGCGATCCTCGAAGACCTCGCGGCGCTGGTCATCACCGAAATCGAACTGCGCGCCCAATCGTTCGCGCGGAAACAGGTTGAAGAAAGTCTGGCGCAGGAGCACACGCTGTTACGCACCTTGATCGACAACCTGCCGGATTTCATCTACGCCAAAGATCGGGAAAGCCGCTTCATCCTCAATAATCTGGCTCATGCGCGCTCTCTCAGCGATGCGCTGCCAGATGAAATCGTGGGCAAGAACGATTATGATTTCTTCCCCTACGAGATGGCCCGCCGCTTTTTCGATGACGATCAGCAGGTGGTTCGTACAGGCAAGGCGCTGCTTCAGCGTGAAGAATCGACGTTAAGCATCACTCGTGAGGTGATCTGGGGTTCGACTACGAAAGCCCCTTTGCGTGATCGGGATGGCAATATTATCGGTATCGTCGGCCTCACCCGTGATATTACCGATCATAAACAGGCCGTCGAAGCGCTGCATGACAGCGAAGAGCGCTATCGTATCATTTCCGAATTGATCTCCGACTATGCTTATTCGTTTCGCATCCGTCCCGATGGCACGTTATACCATGAGTGGGTGACAGATTCGTTCAAGCGCGTGACAGGCTATACGCAAGCCGAGATCGATTCGCAAGGCGATTACGCGCTGTTTCATCCCGATGATCGCGCTTTAGTGGCCGCCGATTTAGAGCGCATGCTGCTTGGCGAAACCTTCAGCAGAGAATACCGGATCATCACCAAAAGCGGCGAATTACGCTGGATATACCTGCATCGCCGCCCCGTCTGGGATGAAGACGAAGGGCGCGTGGTGCGCTTTTTTGGCGTGGCGCAAGACATCACTGATCGCAAGCAAGCCGAAGAACTCCTACGCGAAAGCGAGGGCCGTTACCGGACGCTGTTCGTAGCGGCAGAAAGGCAGGCGCGAGAGTTGGCGCTGCTCGATCAGGTACGCACGGTGCTGGCGCGTGAACTCGATCAGGATTTGATTTTCCACAACGTGGTTGAAGCTATTGCCGAGACTTTCGGCTACACACAGGTCAGCCTATACCTGCTTGAAGGCGAAACGTTGGTGCTGCAACATCAGGTCGGTTATGACCGCGTGATTACGCATGTGCCGATTTCAAAGGGCGTCAGTGGACGTGTGGCCCGCAGCGCACAACCTATCCTCATCGAGGATGCGCGCTCTGATCCTGATTTTCTGGGCGCGATTGACGACATCGCCTCAGAGGTTTGTGTGCCGCTGTTCGATCAAGGGATACTGGTGGGTGTCCTCAACGTCGAAAGCACCACGGGTATGAGCTTGACCGATGCCGACTTGCGCTTGATGGTGGCGCTCAGTTCGCAGGTGGGTATGGCGATTGGCCGGGCGCGGCTGCATGGCCAAGTCAGCGCCAGCGAGCAGCGTTTCCGCGCCATGAGCGATGCATCGCCGTTGGGGATTTTCCTCACCGACGCCAACGGCGACTGTCTTTACACCAATACCGTTTATCAGCGCATTTGCGGCCTCACAATGGACGAGACGCTTGGGCATGGTTGGAATCGGGCGCTGCACCCTGACGACTATGATCGAGTAGTTGGTGCGTGGTACGAGGCTTCGCAAAATCGCATCCCCTTCGAGGCCGTCTGCCGCTTTTTACACCGCGATAACAGCGTGGTCTGGGCCAGCGTCAAAGCGGTAGCTGTCCAGTCTGGCGCGCCATTATCGGGCTATGTCGGCATCGTCGAGGACATCACCGAGCGCCGACAATCTGAGGAAGAACTGCGAGAGAGCCAAGAACGTTTCCGCCAAGTGACCGAAACTATCCAGCAGGCGTTCTGGCTGCGTGACCCGCATGAGAACCGCTTCATTTATATCAGCCCTGCCGCCGAAGCGGTGTGGGGTATCAGCAGCGAAAGACTGCTCCAACACCCCCAACTCTTTGCCGAGACACTGCACCCTGATGATCGTGAGCGGGTGCTGCGGAGTCAGTCCAATCAGCGCAAAGGCGAACACAGCCCGGAAATCGAGTATCGCATCATGCGTCCCGATGGGTCGATTCGTTGGGTTTGGTCACGTGCATTTACCATCCTCGATGACGATGGCAGCGTGGCGCGTATTGTCGGGTTGTCCGAGGACATCACCGAGCGTAAAGACAGCGCTTCGCAAGTCCTAGAACTGGTCATCGAACGCGAGAAAATCCGCGTGTTGGCGGAATTTTTGCGGAACGCCGCCCATGACCTCCGCACACCATTGGCCACGATGAACATGAGTTTGTACCTGCTGCGGAAAGCCGTCGAACTCAAAGACGTACACAAGCAGTTACGCCATATTACGACGCTGGAAGAACAGACCAACCACATTCATAACCTGATCGAAGACCTGTTCATTCTGGCGCGGTTAGACATCGGTTCGGCGGACTTCCGTTTCGAGCCATATGATCTCAATGACCTGCTGCGCGAAGTGTGCGACTCGCAAGAGGAGATGGTCGCTGATAAGCACCATAAACTGACGCTCGATCTGGACAAGAATTTGCCGGAGATAGCGATAGATCGCCTATACCTCAAGCGGGCGTTGAGCCATATGTTCATAAACGCGCTGAACTATACGCCCGATGGCGGTGTGGTCAGTGTGGAAACCCGCTTGAGCGATAATGAGGTGCTGATAACCATCCGCGATAATGGACTTGGCATCTCCGATGACGAACTGCCGCACATCTTCGAGCGTTTTTTCCGCGCAGATCGCGCTCGCTCGACAGATACGGGCGGCTCTGGACTGGGGCTGACGATTGCAAAAAAGATCATCGACGCACACAGCGGCAGCATCGAAGTGACGAGTGCGCCGGGAGAAGGCAGCGCGTTCACTATCGTTCTGCCACTACTCATCAATGCCAACTAGCGCGATGCGATGTCCTCGTAGTGCAGTCGGTTATGGTCGAACTCCCAATGACAGTTGGGGCACAGCGCGACGAGGTTATCAATGCCGCTCACGATGGACACGGGCGTGTCGAGCGGGTAGGTACCGATAGCGCGAATGTGGCAAATCTCGACATGTTTATCATAGCCGCAGTTCTGACAGACCCGCGGCAGGCCAGCCCATTTGAAATTTTGTCGAGCAATATGCCGAAGCAGCGCGCTAATTTGATACTTCGCGGCTCTTTGAATATCACCTATCGTTTGAGTAGAGCGGTCTGCATGATTCGGGTTACAGTTGTCGCAAACTACCCGACGCCCGAATATCTGAGTTCCACAACGCTTACAAGAACTCGTTCGCCTTTTCCGCTTTGGTACACTCTTATTGTTATAGGTTGCAGCACACGAACTTGAACAAAATTTAGGGTT
>JACMMD010000999.1 GCA_014379235.1 Anaerolineae bacterium | reverse complement strand
GTACCATGTACAAATTCCAAAGGGCTAAGAGCTAACGGCTAAAAGCTGACGGCTGAACACTATGAATCGTGAATATCACCGCTGGCACAGTCCGTCATTAAACCGTGATATGGAACTGCTCGTCTTTGGCCATGCCGGAGCGCGAGTGCTGGTATTCCCCACGTCGCAGGGCAAATACTACGAGTGGGAAGATCGTGGCATAATGGGCGCGCTGCACGAACATATCGAGCGCGGCTGGCTGCAAATCTACTGCGTGGACAGTGTGGACGCGGAGAGCTGGTACGCTTCGTGGGCGCATCCGAGCGGACGCGCTTATCGTCATCAGCAGTACGACGATTATCTGTATCATGAAGTGCTGCCTTTGAGCGTCAAAAAGAACAGCAACCCGTTCCTGATGACTGTCGGTGCGAGCTTTGGCGCGTATCACGCCATGAACTTTGGCCTCAAGCACCCCGAAAAAGTGGATCGCATCCTCGCGTTTAGCGGGCTGTACGACATTCGCGGCTTTACGGGCGGCTACAGCGACAACAACGTCTATCACAACAACCCGATTCAGTTCATCCCCAACGAACATGACGAGACGCGGCTGCGTTTGCTGCGACATCTCGACATCATCATGGCCGTCGGGCGTGAAGATCGGCTGCTGCGGCACTCGCAAGCGCTGACAGCGGCGCTGTGGGCGAAGGGCATCGGCAACGCGCTGCGTGAGTGGGATGGTTGGTCGCACGATTGGCCGTACTGGCAGAAGATGATTCTCACGTACATCAGCGGGCATGATTAGGGCGTACCATCTCATCAAATGAAAAACTGGATTGAAGTTCGCGCTGCGTTGATATGGCTGGTTGCCAGCATTGCCGTTCTGTTTTTGATGCTGACACACACCAGCGAGCCAGCCCAAGTTCTTAATCGTTTTTCGACAAACTACGCAGTGCTGCTTGGCGCAATGTTGGGCTTAGTGGGAATTGCTGCCTTTACACTAGGTTTGGCATGGTTAGGTAAATTACCGCGTATTTCACTACCACAAACAAGACGTATGAGCGTGATTGTCGCGCTCGGTGGCATCTTTGCCACTAGCGTTGTGTGGTTGTTGGTGAATGTAAGTTATCAGCCCGCACCGCTGTTATTCCGTCTGTATGTTACAACACTGGTATTTTGTGGAATGGTGTTGCTGCTGCGGAGGACAAACGCGGCAAAACGCCTTATTCCAACATGGATGATGTGGTCATTAACTGGTACGGCATTGGTAACCTCTCTGCTGCTTGCGGGGCTTTATCTGGGAGAGATGCCGCCGCTGCTACACATTGATGAACCTTGGCATTTGAGCCGTGCTTATAGCAGTGCGGCGTTGGGCTGGCGCAACGGCAGCCCACTCATGGCTTTGATTCAAGAGCCGCTAAACACGGCTTTGGTCAATGTACTGATGGGCAGGTGGATGTTGGTATTCGGCTTTGGGCTTGAACAGGGCCGTGCGTTTCTACTGCTGCTCGGTTTTGCCACTGTGCTGGTCTCAGCAGCAACCGTATGGCGATTGTATGGTAAGTTAGCTGGTTTGGCTGGCGCTGCTATCGGCTTATTTATCCCACTGATGCATAACTATCTGCGCCCGGATGTCGCTGTCGCGTTGGCGGTGAGTGTGGCACTATATTTTTATTTTGCCGCCCGCGCTGCGCGGGGACTTTCTGGCGGCTTTTGGCGAGATATAGTTGTCGGTGTGGCACTGGGTTTCGGAATCGAAGGACACGTTTATAGTGTCAGCTTTATCGCTGCATTTGGAGTGATGTACGTTTACCTGACTATCGCGGGACTGCGACGTGGAGAAGGTGCGCGCGCACTACTGCCGTTGGTGGGCTATGCCGTTGGTGGGCTGCTATACGGGCTGTTCTTTATATGGTTCCGCATCCCTGAGGGTGTGAGTTCGTTGGTAGAGTTGCAGTCAACATTAGGGGCGCGCTATTCCACCGAGTCTAATACAGGTAGGAATGCTGAGGGTATCGAGAAATTCACCGAGCTTGCGCCTTTCTTTTACACACAGTATCTAACGCGGCATCCTGTCGAATTCAGTATTTTAGTATTTGGAATCGCGGCGGCACTTTGGCGAGCGCGATTTGCACAGGTAGATCGAGTGCTGTTAGCGCTATTTGCAGTGGCAACATTGGTTCTGTTGGCGGTACTCACACACCATAACCCCTATTATTGGATATACAATCTGCCCTTTGTCGTGATTTGTGCAGGTGCAGGGTTAGCACAGATTAACGGAGTGCTGACCAGCCAAGCCCCCATGCGATTGGGGATGCTGGTGACGGCTACCACACTCGTTTTGATTTTTGCGCTATTTACTGTTGAGCGAACCGAGCGAGTAAACGAGCAGAGTGTAAAACCGTTAGTCGAGATTGGGCGCGAAATCGCCGCGCTGCTGCCACCAGACACACCCATAATCGGTGCGATGATTTATTATGTGGCAATGCCGGAAAACCAATATTACTACTCCGACGCGGTGTTGGAAGATGGCTCCACAACAGGATGGGAATGGGATGTCCCTATGCCGCAAGCGGCAATTGTCACTCGCGGATTAGACAATCGTAGTGCCGCGTTGAATACGTATATTCAATCGGCAGACCTGCAACTGGCACGCTGCTACGAAACCAGCGTATTTGAAAGGATGATAGCGCTCTACACAGAAGCGGCTCTGTTACCGCAAGGTGCGCCCATTAACTGTGAAGGCTGGTAAGGAAACGCTAAGTTAAAAGTGCTTTTGTGGACAAGTAGAGTTTTCTAGCCGAGGATTTTAATCCCCGGTTTTCATTTGACCCGAATGGAAAAATCCTTCCGGTTCTCCATCGTTGAAGATTAAGAGCAGAGTTCCACATTCGGGCGGGAAATAGCTTATCAGCTTGATAAGATGTGTTATATCGCCCGCGAATGAGTAGTGCGGCGGGTCGTGTTCCACTCCGCTCCACATCACTTCAATCCTGAGCAGATAGTCCGTTCCTAAATTGATGCTGGCTGTATCCATCCCTAGCGCTCTTTTGTAGGTGAACTGCAATTCAGAGCCGCAGTATGCTTCCATAGACGTGATTAGCTCATCGGGCGTAGGCAGCTTTCCCAATCTCGCGTCTGAGGGGATAGATAAATCGACCACTTTCAGCCAATTGATGGCTTCTTCGGATTGAAATTCTTCAGTGTAGGGCATGAGTAAATAGCGTACACTCATGTGTTCTTGAAACTCTCGCCTTTGTCGAACGCTGCAAAAAGTATAGTCTTTTTTGAACAATAAACGTAAAGGTTTGCGATGAGTATTGAAGCGGCGTTTGACCCGTTTCCTATCCTGACCACACCCCGATTACATCTGCGCCAGCTTCTTCCAACGGATGGCGCAGCGTTGTTCGTCATCAAGTCTGACTTTGAAGTGACCAAGCACTACGGGCAAGAACCGCATCAATCGGTCAGCGACAGCCTCGCATGGATTGACGCGCTTCGGACTTCTTATGCGCGGCGCACAGACATCGCGTGGGCTGTGACGCTCAAAGACGGAACATTCATCGGGGCGTGTACCCTGTGGAATCTCGACGCTGGCTATCATCACGGCGAGATCGGCTATGAACTGCATCCCACGTATGAGAAACGCGGTTTCATGACCGAGGCCATGTCCGCCATTTTGGACTACGGATTCAATACGCTCGGACTGCATCGCATCGAGGCCACGCCGTTTGATGACAATGGGGCTTCCAAAAGTCTCTTACTTAAGCTTGGCTTCACGTATGAAGGCAATTTGCGCCAGCGATATTTCTTCCGCGACCATTATAAAGATCAACTCTATTACGGTCTGCTCAAAGCAGAGTGGTTGAATAGGTAAAAGTATAAGTCGGTGCGCTGTGGGAAAAGGCACGTTATACTTGACGCTCATAACACAAGTAACCACTTGTCATATAAGTAGTGAATAGTCAATAATAGCTAATAGGATAATCACAGTCCATCATCAATAGGGTAGAGGATGGCAACTCTCACCATTCAACTTGCTAAGATCGTCAGAGAGCGCAAAGGCAACTTGTCGCAGATGAAGATCGCAGAAGAAACCAAGATTTCGCAGTCAACTGTTTCCCGTTGGATGTCTGGCAAGATAGATCGCTTCGATAAGGAGACGATTGAAAAGTTCTGCGAATGGCTAGATTGCGACGCTGGCGATTTGCTTCATGTCGAAAGGAGAAAGTTTTGATTTACTTTCTCCAACGCGCTGACGGGGCCATAAAAATTGGTGTTACTGAGAATTATGAGTCTCGCATATATAGTCTCAGTTTACGATATGGGAATCTTGAACTGCTTGGCGTCATGCAAGGTTCGTACTCAGAAGAAAAGTCACTGCATCTTCAGTTCTGTGAACTGAAGATAGAGGGTGAATGGTTTCGAGAATGCGAACAACTACAAAGCTATATCGCACAAAACGCTCAAGACGCTCAATTTGAGCAAATACTTTCACAGCAGACACAACACATTAGTAGACGTGAAAGAGGTAATACTGAGCCAGAAAAACCGCGAATGGTAAAAACTAGATTTCCAAGTCTAATTGCAAAAAAACAGTTAGAGATGAACATTCGCTTCACTCAGGCTGAGATTGCTGAACAACTTGGTATATCACCCGCTACAATATCTCGCTGGATTAGAGGGCGCGTAGATCGTTTTGATGCGGACACGATAGAAAAGCTATGCACATATTTCCGGTGCGAGATTGGCGATTTACTGTATCTCGATTGGGAAAGCACTGATTAACCTGTAGGGGCACGATATATCGTGCCCCTACGTTTTTCTAATTGCTAGTCTTAAGCCTGCATGTCAGCAAAACAAGGAGAGAACATGCCATCTCAAAAGTCGAAAGAAGCACTGCATATCGGGCTGCTAGTCGGGCGTGAATGGTCGTGGCCGCCGGCCTTCATCGACGAAGTGAACCGCCGCGATGAGGGCGTCACTGCTGAATATGTCAAGCTCGGCGGCACACGCATGAACGAGCCTGTCCCGTACCGTGTCATTGTAGACCGCATCTCGCACGAAGTCCCGTACTACCGCTCATATCTCAAGAATGCCGCTCTGCAAGGTGTCAAAGTCATCAACGACCCGTTCATGTGGACGGCGGACGATAAATTTTTCGGGGCATCACTGGCCGATCAGCTTGGCGTGGCATCGCCGCGAACGTTGGTGCTGCCCAACAAAGAGTACGTCCCCGGTATCAAGCACGACGAGAGCTTGCGTAACCTGATCTTCCCGATGGATTGGAACTGGATTGCGGAGCAGGTTGGCGGGCTGCCATGCGTCCTCAAAGACGCTCACGGCGGCGGCTGGCGCGATGTGTACGTGGTGCGTTCGCTGGACGAATTGATCTGGCGCTACAACCAGAGCGGCCTGCTGACGATGATCGTGCAGGAGTTCATCCAGTGGGAAGATTACGCGCGCTGCATGTGCCTCGGTCAGGATGAGATTTACGTGATGCGCTACGATCCGCATCAACGTATGTACCACGAAGATCATAACTTCTCGCCGGAACTGTACGAGCGTATCGTGAGCGACTCGCGCAAGCTGGTGCAGGCGTTCGGCTACGACATGAACACGGCGGAGTTCGCCATCCGCGACGGCATCCCCTACGCCATCGACTTTATGAACCCCGCGCCGGATATGGACGTGAATTCGCTGGGCAAGAAGCACTTCGACTGGATGGTCACGCACATGGCCGATCTTACGATCCGGCTGGCGAAGTCTAAAGAGGCAACCCGTGACCGTTATGCGTGGGCGAAGTCGGTTAAAGCTGTGGCGCATACTTAGGTAGGAGCGCATAAAACATGCTGCATGAAGCAGTTGGTTTCTATCACGATATGCTCTCCAATACGGAGATTGCTGCTGCGGACGCACACGAGCAGTTATTCGCCGGTCTGCGTGAGCGTAACCTGTTCTTCGGAGATCGCCCCTTGTGCCGGGTGCTGCGTCCTCATTTCTATACGGCGGAGCAGTGGGCCTATATGCAGACCGAAACCGAACACATCCTGAGTTCGTTTGCCAAAGTGCATCGGGCGTGTATCAGCGATGCGGACTTGCGCGCTCAACTCTCGCTCGAGCCTTACGAAGAGGAGTTGTTTCATCTCGACCCGCACAGTACCCCGTGGTCGACCTCGCGCATGGATTCGTTCTTCACGGTAGAAACAGGGCGCTTGCAGTTTGTCGAGTACAACGCCGAAACGCCTGCGGGCATCGGCTACGGCGACGAACTGGCCAGCGCGTTCCTCGATATGGACGTGATGAAGCGCTTTCAGGAGCGTTACGCGGTGCATAATCTCCCCGGCATGGGCGACCTGCTGCACTGTTTACTGCGCGGTTATCGTGAGCGTGGCGGAACGGGCACGCCGCAGATTGGCATCATCGATTGGGATGATGTGCCCACGCTAACCGAGCATGAAATCTGCCGCGAGTATTTCGAGGCCAATGGCGTTCACGCCAAGATGGCCGACCCGCGCAGCCTCGAATATCGCAATGGGGCGCTGTGGGCTGACGACTTCCGCATCGACCTGATTTATAAGCGTGTGCTGTGCAGCGAACTGATTCAGCGCATGGGCATAGATAATCCGATTGTCCACGCGCTGCGCGGCGGCGATGTGCAGATGTCGAACTCGTTTAGCGCCAAGCTGCTGGCCAAAACAGCCAGCTTCGCCGTACTCAGCGACGAGCGTAACG
>JACMMD010000998.1 GCA_014379235.1 Anaerolineae bacterium | reverse complement strand
GAACTGGCCGAGGCCGATCTCATCCCAGAAACCGCCTACTGCCTCATGCGGGTCCTGAGCTACGCGCATGTCGGTATGCTGGCTGTAGGCATCTAAATAGTCGTTGGACTGGTAGAGCGTCTCAACCGTTTTGGGGGTTTTGGATTCGGATAGGATGCGCTTGATGATTTTGCGCCGCAAGGTGAACAGCTTTCGTCTCACGTTGGATTTCCTTCACAGTTGCCAAGTAAGTTCAATTTATATCCGCAAGTTGAATGCCGACCATGCTTTGAGGCGGCAGCGTATCTAGTGGTCGATATTCATCAAAGCCGCCAGCGTCGTTCGCTCCGAGCGGTATCACGTCCGCGCCCGCTCCAAACACCAACTGCGGTTGATGGCTGTCGGTCAATGGCCCGGCTTCTAGCGTGAGCATGTAATCGCTCACGGGCGCTTCGGTCATGTTCATCATCACCAGAATCGTTTCTTCGTCGCTGTGGCGCACGAAGGCATAGACATCACGGGTGCTGCTTTCGACGGGCAGATAGTCGCCGTGTCTCAGGGCTGGATGTTCGTTACGCAGGCGAATCAGTTGGCGATAATAACTCAGCAGCGAGTCGGGGTCGGTGCTTTCTACGGCAACGTTTCTGAGCCTATAGCCGTCGGTGATGGGCTGCCACGCTGTGCCAGTGGTGAAACCTGCTGTATTCGGCGTGTCGTCCCACTGCATCGGTGTGCGAACAGCCGCGTCCGTGCCCGCGCCGCGCATTCCGGTCATGCCGATCTCTTCGCCGTAGTAAATAAATGGAACGCCGGGACTGGTGAGCAGCAGTGCGGCGGCCAGCTTGGATGCCTCGATATAGCCGTCCAGTTCACTGTTCACGCGGTTCTGATCGTGGTTGGTGAGGAACGTCGCGTATTGTCCCGGTGGATACAGCCGCGCTGTGCGTTCGGCAATCGCGCTGATGGTTTCGCGTGAGCCTTGCTGAACGCTGGCGACCATCGCGCTGGCCAGTTCAAACTCGAACACGATGTCTACCTCGCCGCCCACATAATCATCGGCGTAGTAGCTGCTTGTCCACGCTTCACCGACAGTCAGCGCGTCGGGGTTTACCGACTCGACATAAGCGTGAAAGCCTTGCAGCCATGCGTGTGTTTCGTCGCTGTTTTCGCCCGCGCCATTTTCTTCGATCAGGTGCTTGATGGCATCGAGGCGGAAGCCATCGACGCCCATATCTTGCAGCCAGAAGCGGGCCACGTCGTAGAGTTCGGCGGTCACATCGGGGTTTGCGAGGTTCAACTCAGGCTGAGTCTCCGAGAACGCGCCGTAGTAGTAACGCCCGTTGAGCAAGTGCCAACCCTGCTGTCCGCGTGGCACATTATCTTGCCAGATGTACCAGTCAGCGTATTCAGGATCGCCAGCCGCAGACGCGGTGAACCATTCGTGCTGATTGGACGTGTGGTTCAGCACCAGATCGACAATGACCACGATGCCGCGTTCGTGAGCGGCGGCCATCAATTCACGGAAGTCCTCGTTCGTGCCGTAGTCCTGCTCGATCTGGCGGTAATCCGTCGCGTCGTAGCCGTGATAGCTCGGCGCTTCGGCAACGGGCATCAGCCACAATCCGGTTACGCCGAGATCATCAGTGGTGGATGGGTCGCCATCGTTGAGATAATCGAGCTTGTCGATCAGTCCTTGCAGGTCGCCAATACCATCACCATCAGAGTCGTTGAAGCTGCGAACGAACACCTCGTAAAAGACGCGCTCATTCCACCACTGATGGGGGTTGTCCTGTTGTCGGGGCGACGCATGCGTCGCCCCTACGGTGAGTAGTAGGGCAGCGATCATCAACGCGAATTTCTGGTGCATAATCAACCTCAAAATTAAGGGTCGTTGAATGAGTCGAATTGTATATGGCGCATTCAACCAGCTATGCTATAGTTTAATCCGTTCATCCAATTGGAGCTAAACACCATCATGTTAACGCAAGATGAGCCTCCCCTTCACCGTAATGCCAGTGTCCACCAACGCCCGGCTTTATGGGCGGATGTGCCTGATGCACAATGGGACGACTGGCGCTGGCAGATGTCGCACCGCCTCAACACCCTCGAAGAACTTTCGCAGCTTATTAACCTAACATCCGAAGAAATCGCTGGACTGACGATAGAAGATAAGTTCCGCGTCGATATTACGCCGTACTTCGCCAGCTTGATCGACCCTGATGATCCGCTTTGCCCGATACGGCGGCAGGTCATCCCGCTGGGCCGCGAACTGCGCGCTTTCGACGGCATGATGGAAGACAGCCTCGCGGAAGATCGTCACAGTCCCGTACCCGGTTTGGTGCATCGCTACCCTGACCGCGTGTTGATGCTGCTGACGACGCAGTGCGCCTCGTACTGCCGCTACTGTACGCGCAGTCGCATCGTTGGTGATCCGGCGGTGACGTTCAGCAAGGCGGAGTTCGAGCAGCAAATCGACTATTTGCGTAAGACACCGCAGGTTCGTGATGTATTGTTAAGCGGCGGCGATCCATTGACCATAGCGCCGAAAACGCTGGACTATATTCTCTCCAGCCTACGCAGCATCGAACATGTCGAGATCATTCGCATCGGCAGCCGTGTGCCTGTGTTTTTGCCGCAGCGCATCACCGTCGAGTTTTGCGCCATGCTGCACCAGTATCATCCGCTGTGGATGAACGTTCACATCAACCACCCGAAAGAGATCACGCCCGAATTGAGCATCGCGCTCGGCAAATTGGCTGACGCTGGAATCCCGCTCGGCAATCAAAGTGTGCTGCTGGCGGGCATCAACGACAGCGTGAACATCCAGCGCGAGTTGGTGCATAAGCTGGTGCGTAACCGAGTGCGCCCGTACTATCTGTATCAATGCGATCTGGTCAAAGGCGCGGGGCACTTCCGCACGACGGTGGCCAAAGGTATCGAGATTATGGAAGGCTTGCGCGGGCATACCAGCGGTTACGCTGTGCCGACGTATGTGGTCGATGCTCCCGGCGGCGGCGGCAAAATCCCAGTGGGGCCGCAGTATCTCATTAGCCAATCTCCCGGTAAAGTCGTCTTGCGGAACTATGAAGGCTACATCACCACGTATGTCGAGCCGGATGATTACGACCCGCACATGATCGACCATCTTGACCGACAAGCGCCGCAGCGCGCAGAAAACGGCCAATCAGGCGTTCTCGGTTTGCTCGAAGGCACGGCAGATACCATCAAGCCGGAAGGCTTCGACAGCATCCACCAGCGCGGCGGGGTTCAGCATCGCCTGAACGCCGACGAGGGTAAGTGGAAACCGTATCATTTGCACGAGACACCTGTTCAGCCGGAAGCGATTGAGACTCATACCAATGGCAGCAATGCCAAGCCGCGCCGCGAAGATTCAGCAGTGCCTAAACAGAGCGAATAGTAATTTGTAGGGGCAGGTCTCAGACCTGCCCCTACGGTGGAATTGGAAAAACAAATTATGCGTATCGCAGTTCTGGCTAACTTAAAGAAAAATGCTCCGACGTGGGAAGGTATGTCGCCCGATCAATGGGACGACCTCGACAGCGTGAAGACCATCGACGCGATGCTGGCCGTGCTGCTAGGCGCGGGCCACGAGGCGCAGTTCTTCGAGGCCAATATTCTGCCGCCACATAACCTCGTTGAGCATTTGCAAGCCTTTCGCCCTGATCTATGTTTCAACATCGCGGAGAGTCACTTTGGCGATGCACGCGAGTCGCAGATTCCGGCGGTGCTGGAAATGCTGCGCTTACCCTACACGGGCAGTCGTTTGCTGGCGCTGGGTATCGCGCTCGATAAGCCGATGACCAAGCGCCTGCTCAAATATCACGGGCTGCCGACGCCGGAGTTTCAGGTGTTCGATACGCCCGACGACCCGATTGACCCCGACTTGCTGGACGAAAGCGGCGAACTGCGCTTCCCGTTGTTCGTCAAGCCAAGCCGCGAGGGGACGAGCATGGGTGTCAGCGCGGAGAGCATCGTTCGCACCGTAGCTGAACTTCGCGCACAGGTGGCACGTATGATCGAACTGTACGATCAACCGATGTTATGCGAACACTTTATTCAGGGGCGCGAGTTGATGTGCGGTCTGATCGGCAACGTTGATGGCGCTGGTGGTGAACGGCTGTCGTTTGATCCACTGCCGGAGTCACTCACTTTCCTGCCGACGCTGGAAGTCGATTTGGCCGCGTATGACGAATCAGAGGCGGGGCTGTACACCAACCGCATGAAAACCGTACTCGCCGAAGAATACTACTACTTCTGTCCCGCGCCCATCGACGAAGCGCTCGACCTCGAACTCAAACGGCTGACGGCGGCCACGTTCCACGCTGTCGATTGCAAAGACGTATCGCGTGTCGATTTCCGGCTGGACGCAGCCAACGGCGACAAACCCTACATCCTTGAAATCAATCCACTTCCGGGCCTTAATCCCGGCATCAGCGATTTGAGTTTGCAAGCGATGGCGGCGGGCTGGTCGCACGAGCGCTTGATCCTGTCGATTGTGGACTCAGCGGCACAACGTTATGGTCTATCCGCTGCGACGGCGCTGCAACGTCAGGCGGGGGACTAGGCACTATCAGGGCGATTACATCAAAACAAATTAAACCGCCAAGACACCAAGTTCACCAAACCATACAAAAGATTTGTTGCAAAGCAGCAAAGCAGTAAAGGAAAAACAAAGGTATTTTCTTTGTTGCTCTACTGCTTTGTTGCCTTGTGATGTGTCTTTTCTTTGCGTTATTGGCGGTTCAAATCCCAGTTTAGTGTTTTCTCATCTCTCGCTGGCTTATGTAACCTAAATCTCTTACCAGTATGCAAACAAAAATAGCGTTACAATTTTACTAACGACGAATCGAAAGGCCGCTGACCATGGAAAAGTTGACCGTTACGTGGGCCGATGACAGTCAAAAAGTTGTGCTGTGTACCTACCACGAAGATGGCTGGGTATGGGCTGATTTCTACGAAGCGCTGAAAAGCCAAAATGCGTTGATCGAGAGCAGCAGTGCCCCCATTGTAGACGTTATCGTTGACGTGAGGAGCAGCAGTTGGCTGCCGAAGGGTGGGTCGCTGCTCACGGGGATTAATAAGGTTAAGGTCGATCAGCATCCCCGTCAGGGCGAAACCATCATCGTCGGGGCACGGGGCATGGTCGCGGCTATTGCGGATGTTGCCAGTAAATTGATTGGCAAAGCGCGGCGACCTATGCGTTTCGCCAAGACGATGGACGAAGCTCACGAACTCATCGCTCAGGTTGCGGCGAGTCGTCAAACTGAAAAGACCGCCAAAAACTAACTGACTCCCGTCAGTTCCATAAGAAACTGTCCAGCCGTCGCTGTGGGACGTGGATCGAGCGCAGTTCGGCACGCTCGGCGGTGACCATTTTGCGCGCCGCTTCTGCGAGAAACACCACTGCAATCAAGAGCAGCGGCATCCACAATGACCAGCCCACAAACTGTAACAGAAACGCCGCGAAAATCGGGTTTTCGAGGAAGCGGTATAAGCCGCTCGATACCATGCGCTCCGGCGCTTTTGCCCCGATAGAGAACGCTTTCGCCCGCGACAACTGAATCTCGCCAATGAGTTCTGTTGCCAGCCCGATGACTTGTAGGGCAACTGCCGTCCAGCCAAGCCATAACGGTAAATCCAGCGTAAAGAACATCGGCACGAGCAGCAGCAAAAACGTCAGCGGCGCGAAACGCGGCAGGATGGCCTTAGCGCGATCTTCGGGCGTGGCGCGGGCAATGACAATCGCTTCATTAACCCACATGAGGACGAACAGGATGCGGCTGATGGTCAAGGGATGCATTTGATTGAGCAGCTCCATAGTTGTGATGGAAATTCTAGCGCACTTCCTCGTACAGCGCTGGCAAACCTACTCTTTGTATCAGTTTTTAATCTGCCTATCAAAATTATGTGGTAAGAATAGTTTATCGATTTCGTAATGATCTTGTGTTTCGTGAAATTTAGAAAGGGCTGGCTATGTCTTTCAAGTATCGTGTAAGTGGGTTAATCGTTATGATTGTGGTGTTGGCAGCCGCGTTGCCCGTGTTGGCGCAGGACGCCACTGATGAACCTATGTCCGAACTGCCGGATATGGTGGTTGTCGAACATACGGGTCTCACGCCTGAAGGTATCGAATGGGACTCGGTGAATGGGCGTTTCTTGCTCAGTTCGCTGGTCGAAGGCACGATTTTTGAAGTTGCCGATGATGGCACTATCACGCCCTTTATCGAAGACGAGAACTTTTTGGCCACTGTGGGCATTGAAGTTGACGAGGCGAATAATCGTCTGCTCGTCACGAACAGCGATCCGGCAGCGATGGGCGGCGCAGCAGGGCAGGCATCGCTTGGTATCTATGACCTGACCTCTGGCGAACTGATTCATTGGGTTGATCTCGATGAAGTCAGCCCGAATGCGCCAGTGTTCTTTGCCAATGACGTTGCCGTTGACGACGAAGGTAACGCTTACATCACCAACAGTTTGTCGCCGCTGATCTATAAGGTGGACATCGACGGTAATGCCTCGATCTTTATCGAGGATGACCGCTTGGGCGCGGAAGGCTTCGGTCTCAACGGCATCGCGTTTCACCCCGATGGCTATTTGATCGTGGCGAACACGGGCGCGGGCGCACTGCTCAAAATTCCGGTGGATAATCCTGAGATGATGGAACAGGTTGTCATTGAGCAGTCCATCGGCGGTGATGGTATGGTCTTTGATGATAACTGGGATCTGGTGGTCGTTGATAACCCAACGATGACTGTCCTTCGCTTACAAAGCGAAGACGATTGGGTGTCAGCCATCGTCACAGCCACATCGCCCGATCATCCGGCGACGACTGCCGCGCTTCGTGATGGCGAAATCTACGTGATCTACGCGCACTTCGAGGGCATGGATGGCAGCGTGGAAGTCAACGAGTATGAAATCGTCCACGCTGAATTCCAAGACGCGATGTAGGTAAGAAGTACAGAGTAAAAGTAATGAGTGATGAGGAACAAGTGATGAGTTTTTTACTCATTACTTTCCACTCATCACTCATTACTATAGGACTTTCGCTCAAACATCCACATTGAACTTGGATTTGGGCAGACAGTGGGTTTAAACCCACTGTCGAAGCGAAAGTCCTGTACTATTGGCTTTAACGGCTAAAAGCTAATGGCTAACTGCTTCCTTGCCTAGCCCTTTGTACAGTTGAATTTCTGCCTCTTTTCCACTAAAGTTAAGCAATTCCACGCTACTAACGGAGAACAATTGAGTTGACCGATTTTGCCCCCATCCTCGAAGCGGTGCGGCAGTCTGCCAGTCTGTGCCGGGTTGTCCAACAAACGCAGATCGTGAGCGGCGCG
>JACMMD010000997.1 GCA_014379235.1 Anaerolineae bacterium | reverse complement strand
TGTGCCGGGAGTGATTTCAAACGTCAGGGTGACTTTGCGTCCGCGCAGGTCACGCAGTAGATCGCGGGCGCTGGCCGTGTCTGATAGGCGAATCGAACTGTTGGCGAGGCGGGCGTTGATGTCCATCGGTGTCTGATAGTGAATGCCAAGCACCTGCCCACCTGCGTTATCGAAGGCGGTGAGGCTTTTGAGCACGTCGTTGATTTCGTCGTGGCGGAAGGTCAGCGTAACATCTTCGCCGCTCACTGCTCCAGCGCGCACGAAGAAGCCAACACCATGCTTATACAGCACCATCTCGCGGACAGGTAAGGTCGTCATGGCCGGATTTTCCCGCTGTTTAATTGGACGCGATTTACTGTGGGTATTTATAACGCAAAACAGCAGTCGGGGGAAATATTCTGTGGTGTGGTAGGACGATATAAGGGCGACGCATGCGTCGCCCCTACTTACAAACATGCGGTAGGGGCGCGATATATCGTGCCCCTACCGTAGATGCTATCTAGCTGACATACTCCCACGAGAAGCCGCCGCCATCGCCAAGCGTAACCTGAATGGCGCGGCCATCGGGCGTGTCGAGGTAGATCACTTCTGTATCACCTTCGGTGAGCGTGGCACTCTCGGTTTGAACCATGTAGCCCTGTTCGGGCGCAGTGGCCCAACCGATTTGCGCGCGAAGCGCGAGGTCTTGCGTCCACACCCAGCCGAAACCGCGCACGGGCATAACCAGTCCATCGGGCGGTTGTTCTTCGGCAAAGCTGCTGGCATCGGTGTACTGCTCAACTCTAACCGTGCCATTGCCGCCGTTGAACATCACGAACACCTGCCGCGTGTCAGCGACCCAGAGCATGAAGCCGTTCTCGAACAACTGTACCGCGCCATCACCGACACCTTCCGCCGTGACGCAGCCTGCAATCGTGCCGAAGAAGGCGATGTTATCGCACACAGGTTGCGGTTCGCTGTCATCCTCAGCGACTTCCAGATAGAAGATCGGCAGACCTTCAAAAGTCGCATACTCACTGACCCAACCTTCAAGCTGGCCGCCTGTGCTGATACGCCACTGGCGCAGATGGTTGCTTTCGGAGCGATAGCAAGCCGGGCCATTCAACACCGTGACTATTGTTCCAGCGGACAGCGAACCTATCGGCGTACCAACAGGCGCAGCAGCATTGAGAACGTTCAGTTGTCCGCCGCTGTTCTCGACCTCATCCGTGACAACCACACGGTCACCGACGGTAATGCCGCTCGAAGGCTCGAACGGGCTTTGCAAACACTGGAAGCCGGATGTTGTGGCGTCGGGGACGTTCGCGTTGAGAATGGGCACAGTGAGTTCGCGGGTTTCGATGGTGCTGTTGTTCAGCAGGTTGACAAGACGTAAACGCAGGCGCAGTTGATTGCCCGTTTGCGGACGCGGCGCGACGACACCAGCACCTTCAGAGGGGATGATCGGGTTCGTGCGCGGCAGTTCAACGTTGACCGCTGTGCCGTCGGGCATTACCTGTTCAAACACAAGATTGCTGTTATCGGGGCGGTTGTCCACTGCCCAAAAAACCGAGACACGCGCCGTACCTGCATTCAACTGCGGGATAGCGATGCCTGTCGAATTAGTCGTGAAGAAGCGGATCGCTGACGTTGGCGCTGTTCCGCTGATGGGCAGCGTGAACTCACGCTGAACGTAAGTGCGATTCGGGTTGGTGGTCAAATCCACAAGGCGCAGGCGAAAGCGAATCTCGGTTGCAGTGCCACCGGGCGGCACAGGCGCGGTTACGCCGCTTCCTGCCGACGCCACCCAAGGATTGCTGCGCGGAAGTTCGATATTGACGACGCTGTTATCAGCCAAGACCTGCTCGAATACGAGGTTCGATGAGGGTGGGCGGTTGGTCACGTCCCATGCTACAGGGATGCGGGCCGTGCGCTGCTGCAACGCCGTCGGATTAACCGCCACAGCCGTCGTGCTGAAAACGCTGATCTGCGGGTCATAGGTGGGTGTATCGCTGATGGTGGCGATGAGTTCGCGCTGGTCATAGACGCGACCACTCAGCAGGTCGATCAAACGTACACGCAGCAGAATTTCGCCCGCACTGGTGCCAGCAGATTGGGGTGCGGTCACGCCGTCACCGGACGAATTGACCCAAGGATTTTGGCGCGGTAGTTCGACGTTGACGGCGCTGCCACTGGCCGTGATCTGCTCGAAAATCAGCGTTGAGCCAAACGGACGGTTAATCACTTCCCACGTTACTGGCAAACGGGCTGTGCCTGCGGCCAGTTGATCGGCGCGAACCTGCGGGCAGCAAGACGTGAAGCGTGTGATCGTGGGGCGATTGCCTGTGGTTGAGCCGCCACCTGCGCTGCCAATGGGAATGACGATTTCCCGCTGGCTGTAAACCTCACGGGTGAGCAGGTCACTGAGGCGCACACGCAGCCGGATTTCATTCGCGCCTGTCGGCAAAATCGGCGCGGCCATGCCATCACCGGACGAGTTCACCCACGGGATGATGCGCGGCAGTTCGACGTTGATGGTGCTGCCATCGGGCAAAATCTGCTCGAAAAATAGGTTGCTAGTGATCGGGCGATTGGTCGTTACCCATGAGACAGGCACGCGGGCCGTGCGCGCTGTCAGAGCATTGCGATCAACCACGCCGACGCTGGCGGTGAATGAGGTGAGGGTGGGTTCGTTAGCGGCGCGGGCTAGTTGTACTTGTGCGAAAGTTCCGACCCACATGAGGAGCGCGGTGACAAATAGTGCTAGAGATGCTGTCGTTTTTCTCATGGCTTCAAACCCCCTATACGATAGTGCTGCGGCTTTTCTTTCAGTGTAGGGGAGTTGAAATTTCGATGAGCGATGCCAAACCTACGCCAACCTGACGCACAGCGGACGGGCGGCGTTCGCTTATGCTACTTAACCG
>JACMMD010000996.1 GCA_014379235.1 Anaerolineae bacterium | reverse complement strand
TGGCTAATCTATTTAAGAAGCTCAACACGCTGGTAAAGGCGAGTGTCAACAACGCGCTAGGCGACGACCTTGCGCTAGGCGGTTCGCGCCGCCGACAGTTGACACCGCAAAAGCTCGGCAAAAACATTGACCGGGAAATCGAGGCACTGCGCCAGCGTGTCAATGAAGCGCTTGAATATGAAGATCAGTTGAAGGCGAAGGCTCGCAGTGTGCAGGCGGAAGTTGAACAATGGGATGCTCAGGCTGATGCTGCGGTTGCCGAAGGTCGAGATGAAGTCGCCCGCCATGCCATCGAACAGATGAAGCGCGCACAACAGCGGCTCACGATGGCTGAATCAGACCTCAATGAGCATCGCTTTGTCACTCAAGAATTGATGCTGCGTGTCAACGAACTGGACGCAGCAGTGGCCGATGCACGCCGCGCCGAAGCTGAAAAAGTGGTGGCTGCTCCACCAGTGAACACGACACCGGAAACGCCAGACTCGTCGCTGGCAGATTTGCTGCGCGATACGCGCGAACGCATTGCTACCGAAGCCAACGCTATGAAGGATGTTATCAGCGCGTGGCAAGAGCCGGGACAATCTCAACCACAGGCTCAACCGGAAGCTGCCCCAACCTCACCTGAAATCGAGACGACGCCGGAAGTCGAGGATGACCTTGCGCGGCGGCGTCAGCGTTTGAGCAAGCCCGGATAACAATCCGCAAACCACTCTCTGACCGGATGGAAATATTTTAGCACAACGGGCTAAGAGATGGTTTGAGGCCCGATCATCGCTGTAACGCCTACACCTCAAAGCCGTTGTTTCCTCACAAAACCCTATCATTTTCTTATCACTTGCCGCACAGCGCGGAGACGTGCTTGTGGTATCATCGAAATTGCTAGGTATGTGTCTCCCGTACAAACACAACCCTGTTCGGATAATGTGGCTAGGTAAGGTCGTGCGATGCGGGCATTACTCAACAAAATTCTGGAAATCTTGGACGGTACTCCGGCGCAGTATGGCGACAAAAAACGCCAGAGTGGTCAGAGTGTGGTCGAGTTGGCGCTTGTAACGCCGATTTTGATCGTTCTTATCGCCGGACTGGTCGAGATTGGCTGGTTCGCTAACAACTATATGATTTTGCTCGAAGTGACCCGTGTCGGGGCGCGCGCTGGAACAACGATGTCCGGCTCGTCGGATATTGATTTCTGGCCGGATTACAATTTGAGCCGTTCTCCAACTTATCCCGGCGAAACCGTGACCGATCTCGGCTTTGCTGCGATTGCGGCGGAACGCACGAATGCGCGCAACTGTGACGCATTGGCAATTGAGGCACCCTTAGCCGGTGCAGTGCCCGGGTTTTTTAACCTCATCGGCTGTACGATGCTGCGTTCGCTTGACCCGCTTACATTCGATACCACAAACGCAGGCCAAGAGCCGAACGATGTTGACGACATCGTGATTTCTGCGTTTTCATTGGCGTCGATTACACCTGATGACGTTCCTATCGCGTATCAGGGCGATCTTCCGAGACGCCCGGGCTTACCGGATGATGTGAACCATGTCATCGTTGTCGGACGTTACCCCATGAGCGCCAACGAGTGCAACGTCAATCCTGATGGCAGCTCGATGGGTGCAGGGGCGGAACGTGACCCGTTCGATTTCGTTACCGACGGTGTATTTAACCAAACCCCATCTGACCCGTTTGACGAACTTGAAGCGTTTGATGCGGGTAACGAGTTGGAGCGCGGTTTCTCTTGGACGGGACACCATCTGGTCGATGGCAACCCGAACTGTCTTGGCTCGGAGTGGAGCATAGAGCGCGTTGAAGCGCTGATGAATCTGCCAGCATTCCTGAACGATCCTGATGCGGTGGTTCTGGGAGATCAGCGTCAATTTGTTCCGAATCAAGGTATGGTACTGGTCGAAATGTTCTGGCGACATGAACTCTTGCTCAAGATACCTGTCCTGTCGCCGGTGATGGATGTTCTCGGACCGCGTTCAACGATCTCGGTGTGGGCGGCGTTCCCGCTGCAAAGCACCGAGCCGAATATCACGTTTGATTAACCGATGAATACCATGAACGATAACTCGGTAAGCCATAGCTCAGTAGGTAAAAGCATGAACGGTCAATCCGGCCTAAGCAGGTTCGTGGGGCGTTTGCTCCCACGTAGGCTTTTCAAGCGCGGGCAAGCAGGTCAGTCGATTGTTATTCTGGCGCTTGGCTTTATGGCGCTGTTGGGCTTTGTGGGCATCGTAACGGATGTATCGCTGCTGTTTGTGCGTTACAGCACCCTACGCCGTTCGGTGGACAGCGCGTCTATCGCTGCGGCGGGACAGATGCGCCGTGACCGCAGCATCGCTAACGTCAGCCTTTCCGCACGGCAGTTCATCGAATTTCATGGACTGAACCCGACGACGGTGGTGGTCAACACCTGCCAGACCATTCCGCAATGGCCTGCGGCTGACCGGACAGCCATTCCACCCAATACGTTGACAAAGCAGCCCAACTACGACGACCCGGAATACTTCCGACTGCGCGGCTTATTGGAGTGCGAAAGCGGCAGCCAGCGCAAGCTGGTGCATGTGGTAGCGGAAATCGAATCGCCGACCATCTTTCTGCGCTTGTTGGGCTGGGGGTCTGTGACGCTGCAAGCTGAGGCTGTCGCCGAAACAGCGGTCATTGACGTTGTGATGGTGATGGACGTTTCGGAATCGATGCTTAACGAAACGACTGTCGAAACATGGGCGAATACGGTAGTGAACGGTGCGCCGCTCGATCAGGGCGTGGTTTACGTGCCGCCGCGTGTTCAACAAATCGCGCTTGAAAAAGTCACGGATTATTTTGATGACTGTACGCCGAGTGCTACGTGCGATCCAATCGTCGACTATAACCATATCCGTGATGATATTTGGAATTGGATGGTGACGCACGATCAGTACATCGTGAATGACTTCATGTGGTATGACGGTCTGGACACACCACCAACTGGGCCCACCGTGTGGCCCGCGACGGCTTCTGGCGACGACCTTGCATTTTGGGTCGGACGCCTGACTGACCCGGCTGACCTGCCATACACCGTTGACAGTGGCAATGTGCAGACGGATCCGCGTGAAGAGTGCCGTGTGCGCTTTTATCCGTACTCACAACGTATGCCCGTGCCAACGACTCCCTACAATTACATATCGACATCCTATAATCCGTATTCGCCACGACCCGATGATGAGAACGGCGTCGAAATGCTGGATCAATGGTACCCCGGAACAACGTTCGAGAATAGTTTCGACGGCTTCCTGCCGACCTACGATTTTTATGGCTGCTGCAATGACCCGGACGGCAACTTCCTATTCACGGATTTGATCTGCCAGCCCTTCAAACAGGCCCGTGACGCGGCGGAGAGCTTCATCGGACGCCTCGACTTTATGCGCGGTGATCGTGTCGGCTTTGTCACCTTTGACCGCCAAGCCTATCAGATTGACCCGGACGGCGAAGGGCCTGCGCCGGTCATGATCGAAGATGAGGAAGCGGCCTTTCAGACTCTAACTCAACTG
>JACMMD010000995.1 GCA_014379235.1 Anaerolineae bacterium | reverse complement strand
GCGTGAGCTAATCGGCGCTGGCGGATTCGGCGCGGTTTATCGTGCATTTCAGCCAGTCATCGAGCGCGAAGTCGCCATCAAAATCATCCTGCCGCAGTACGCCAATCAACCCGATTTCATTCGCCGCTTTGAGGCTGAGGCGCAGGTCGTGGCCCGGCTGGAACACTTCTACATCGTCCCGTTGTATGACTTCTGGCGCGATCCCAACGGCGCGTATCTGGTCATGCGCTGGCTGCGCGGCGGCAATCTACGCGCCTCGCTTCAAAACGGGCCGTGGGAGCTTGACGCGGCGGCGCGTTTGTTGGAGCAGTTAGCGGCGGCGCTGGCGGTGGCCCATCGTAACGGTGTCATTCACCGCGACCTCAAACCCGATAACATCCTGCTCGATGAGGATAGCAACGCTTACCTCGCGGACTTCGGCATCGCTAAAGATTTGTTGGCAGCGGTGGACATCAGCGTCAGCGAAGCCGTCATCGGTTCGCCTGCCTATCTTTCGCCGGAGCAGATCAAGAATGGGCCGATCACGGCGCGCTCGGATATTTACAGTCTCGGCATCGTCCTCTACGAAACACTGACCGGACATAAGCCGTTCGAGGATGAGTCGGCGGCGGAACTGCTGTTCAAACAGTTGAGCCGCCCCCTGCCCTCGATACGCCTGCACAAGCCCGAACTCCCCGAAACCATCGACTCGGTGATTCAGCGCGCAACCTCCAAAGACCCGGATGATCGCTACCCGGATACACTGTCGCTGGCGGCGGCTTTCCGGCAGGTGGTGACGCTGTTCCGCCGAATGGCTCCTCACGAAGGCGTGGTCAATATCACGCCGATCTTCGATGAGGACATGACCACCGAACAGCTAGCCGACATCATGCCAGCGCCGGAGAACCCCTATAAGGGCTTGCGCGCCTTTCAAGAGGCCGATGCCAGCGACTTTTTCGGGCGGCAGGCATTGATCGAGCGCCTTGTCGGGCGGCTCAACGAAAAGGGACACGCCTCGCGTTTTCTGGCCGTCATCGGCCCCAGCGGCAGCGGCAAATCGAGTGTAGTCAAGGCGGGTTTACTTCCGGCGCTGCGAAAGAACGCGCTGCACGGGTCAAACGCTTGGTTTATGGTCGAGATGTTCCCCGGTATGCGCCCGTTCGAGGAGTTAGAAGCGGCGCTGCTGCGAATCGCCACTGACCCCGCGCACAGCCTCTACGAAGCGCTCACGAGCAGCGCCGAAGATCAAGGCTTACTGCGTGTCGTAGAGCGGCTGCTGCCTGCGGGCACTGAACTGCTGCTGCTCATCGACCAATTTGAAGAACTGTTCACGCTGGTCGAAAGCGAAGACGAGCGTGTTCATTTTCTACGCAGTCTGCTGGTGGCGGTCAGCGCACCGGGAAGCCGCCTGCGCGTCATCGTCACGCTGCGCGCCGATTTCTATGATCGCCCCCTGCTCTATCCCGAATTCGGTGAACTGATGCGCGCCCGCACCGAAGTCGTGCTGCCGCTTTTAGCCAACGAACTCGAACAAGCCATCGTCGGGCCGGCCAAGCGCTCCAGCTTGCAGCTAGAGCCTGCCTTAGTGGCCGCCATCATGAACGACCTGCACGACCAACCCGGTGCGCTGCCCCTACTGCAATACGCGCTGACCGAACTCTTCGAGCGGCGGCAGAACTACATGCTCACGCTCAACGCTTATCAAGACATCGGCGGCGTATTAGGCGCATTGGCCCGCCGCGCCGACGACCTGTACGAAGGCTTGAGTCCCGCCGGACAGCAAGCCGCACGCCAGCTTTTCTTGCGCTTAGTCACGCTTGGCGAAGGCACGGAAGATACCCGACGGCGCGTTCGTCAGGCTGAACTCGCGTCGATTGGCGAAGATGGCGCGGGCGGGGGTACGCTTGGCGGCATCAACCGCGCCACCAACGGCCTGATGCAGTCAGTGATGGATGCGTTCGGAAAGTATCGTTTGCTGACGTTTGACCGCGACCCTGTAACCCGTGAGCCGACGGTTGAGGTTGCTCACGAAGCGCTGATTCGCATCTGGATGCGCCTGCGTGAATGGCTCGATGAGAGCCGCGAAGATTTGCGTTTGCACCGTCGGCTGACGACGGCAGCGGACGAATGGCTGACCGCACAGAATGACCCCAGTTTCTTGGCGACAGGAGCGCGGCTGCAACAGTTTCAGGAGTGGCTTCGCAGTACGCGGCTGTCGCTCAACGAGCAGGAGATGTCCTATCTCAACGCCAGCCTTGCGGAATATCAAGCGCTGCAAGCTCAAGAAGAAGAACGGCAGGCACATGAGGACGAGCTTGAACGCCGTTCGCGGGATCGCTTACGCGCTCTAGTGATCGTGCTGCTCGGCGCGGTCATCGGCGCGTTGGCGCTTACAGGTTTGGCGCTCAGTCAGCGGCAGTCCGCCGAAGAAAACGCCGAAAACTTAGCGACGGCGGTGGCGGTTTCGGATCGCAGCGCGGCGGAAGCCAACAGCCTCGCCCTCGCGGCCAGCGCGCAGCGCGCCCTCAGTACCAGCGATACAGGTCTGGCGATTGTGCTGGCGCTGGAAGCCAACCGCCTCACCGACGCCCCCGTTCAAGCGCAGCGCGTGTTGGCCGAAGCGGCTTATGCGCCGGGAACGCGCCTTCGCTTTATCGGACACAGCAATTTCGTCAACAGTGTTGCAGTCAGCCCTGACGGACGCTGGGTGCTGTCCGGCTCACAGGATGGCACGTTGATCTTATGGGACATCCAAACGGGTGAGGAAATCCGGCGTTTCGAGGGGAATACAACACAGGTCAACGCCGCCGCTTTCAGCCCCGATGGCAGCATGGTGCTGTCCGGCGCATCCAGTACGCTGATGATTTTGTGGGATACGACAACGGGCGAAGAACTTCATCGCTATCTTGGCGCGTCGGGTGTACAGGATGTGGCTTTCACCGTTGATGCCGAAAACATCTTGAGCGCGTCCGGCGATGGCATCATTCGCATGTACGACCTCGAAGACGGGTTTGAAGTGCGGCGCTTCATCGGGCATCAGCGCCCCGTTTACGAAATGGTCATGTCACCCGATGGACGGACGTTCCTGTCGGCATCGGCGGACGGCACGATCCGGCTGTGGGGCATCAACACGGGTTTCGCCTTCGCCATCTTTCAGGGGCACGAAGGTTCGGTGTTGAGCCTTGCCATCAGTCCCGATGGTCGCACGGTGCTTTCCGGCTCAAGCGATAACTCGATGCGCCTGTGGGATATTCAAAACGGGCGCGAACTGCTGCGCTTTTTCGGCCATTCCGGCCCGGTGACCGGCGTGGCCTTTAGTCCTG
>JACMMD010000994.1 GCA_014379235.1 Anaerolineae bacterium | reverse complement strand
GTCGTCCAATCCTCGATGTCTTTCTCGGCCTGCTCTTTTTCCTCGTAGCGATAAGTCAGGCGCTTCGTCCACTCGTAGCCGGGATCTTCCTCAACGGATAGTTCGCCTTTGATGAGATAGCCGCCGCCATCGCCCGTATCGCCGCCGACGGAGAACGCGCCTTTGGGGTTCACGGCGATATGCCGAATCTTGACCGTGTTGCGGTCACTGATAATCATAATGTCGTCGCCTTCCATGTCGAACCACAACGGCACGGTATGCGGATAGCCGTTGCTATCAATCGTACTCAGGCGCGCCAAACGCGGCTTTTGCAGAAATTCACGTACTACATCGGTCAACATCACACAATCTCCGGTTCTCGCTTATAGGGTGGACGAATACCCTTCAGCATCCCTTCCACGCCAAGATCAACATCTAGCTCTTCCCAATGCACCGCCGCCGTACTGAATTCAACGTTCGCTCGTTGATCGGGTGTCGCTTCTAAAAGCTGTGGATACCATTCCAACGGCGTCCAGATCAATCACCCATCTTGAAGTCTCACCAGCAGCATATCGTCCCGAAAATCTACCGATATCGGACGTTCGTTCTCATCATAGGGTGTCGCTTGATTAAGCATGGTTCACTCCCCGTGTATTTCGTTCCATGAAGCGACAGCCATCATTCGCTCGGTGCTACACTGCCGATCATATCGCTGCGGATATAGGCCAGCGCATCGTCCATCTCGTTGAAGAACGGGATTTCTTTGCCGCCATACTCAGACTGTTTCAGGATATCGGCGTACATCTCGGCCAGAACGTGGCTACCGACAAACACCGCTTTGAGGCGCGGGTCGAGCGTTGAGCCAGAGACGTTTCGACTGTGACGGATTCTATGGATGATGTCCATCGTATCTGAAAATTCGCTCGTGCCCTGCCGGATGTCGGAAATCCGATAAACCGTCCCATCGAGCCGATCCATAATCTCCGCGCTCTGACGAAACGCAGCAGATACGATTTCCAGATTCAATTCACCAGCATACGTCACGACGATAATCGGCTCATCCGGCAGTTTTTCAACGATGATAGACATTCCTTATCGCCTCTAGAGTTCAAATATCGCTGCTACGTCTAGCGTGAAACCGGGGAGCAAGTCGCCACCGGAGAGCGTATCTTCAATACTGTAAGTCGTCGCTGTACCATCGACATTTTGAACGACGATACGCTTTTCCTCGTTGTAAATCAACCAAACCTGTTGTGTGCCATAGGTGAAATAATCAGTCAGTTTTTTGTGTAGCACACCCGGCTTTCGATCTGAATCCGAAATGATTTCCACTGCCAGATCAGGTGCTTGAAAGTAATACGCTTTCAAGTTTGGATTGACCCGCGCCGCCACCACAAACGCGATGTCAGGCCGTCGCATCCGGTTCACGCCATTTTCATCGACGTATAGGTAGAAGATGGTCTCCGCAATATAGACTTCACCTAACTTATACTCATTCACGAATGTATAAAGCGGCACAGCGACTCGCATCCCTGTTTTGCCATGTCCGATGCTCAAGCCGCCCTCCTCACGCTTCGGTGTCCACACGCCGTCAACGATTTCCATGCCTTTATATTCATCGAGGCCCTCTACAGCCTGCACTTCTTCGAGTGTGATCGGCTTGATTGCTTCTGGTATAGCCATCGTTCATACCTCGTGACTAAACAATCGCTACTTTCTATTCTACGCCCTGCTGAACGCCTGACTTTACCCGCTCGACAAACTCATCAAACAAGTACAGCGAGTCGTGCGGTCCGGGCGCAGCTTCGGGATGATACTGCACGCTGAACGCGCCAAGCCCGACATGCCGCAGCCCTTCAATCGTGTTGTCGTTGAGGTTGACGTGCGTCACTTCCGCGCCGGAAAGATCGCTGCCTTCGCTGACAGCGAAACCGTGATTATGCGAACTGATCTCCACGACACCTGTCAGCAGGTTCTTCACTGGCTGATTACCGCCGCGATGTCCAAAACGCATCTTTTCGGTTTTACCGCCGAGCGACAGCGCCAGAATCTGGTGACCGAGGCAGATGCCGAACACAGGCACTTTGCCGAGCAAGTCGCGCACACCGTCGATCATATACGTGACTGCTGCCGGATCGCCGGGTCCGTTGCTGAGGAACACGCCTGCCGGATGAAGCGCTAGAACTTCGTCGGATGTCGTCTGAGCCGGGACGACACGCACACGCAAACCGCGATCTGTGAGCATTCGCAAGATGTTGCGCTTGATACCCAGATCATAGGCGACGATCAGCGGCCCAGATGCGTCGTCATGATGTCCGCGATACCATTGAGCATCGCTGCGTTCCGTCCAATTGTACGGCTCAACGCTGGTCACGTCATCGACAAGGTTCGCGCCGGACATATCTAGCGAATTACGCGCCATTTCCACCAGCGCCGCTGCATCAATGGCCGCTTCGCCATGCCCGATTGCAGCGCGCATCACGCCGCGATCACGGATATGACGCACCAGCGCCCGCGTCGCCACTTCCGACAGTCCGATTTTGCCGTTCGACTTGAGATAGTCGTCCAACGAAGCACGGCTGCGCCAATTGCTGACCACCGGACTCAGCGAACGCACAACGAAACCTGATACCCACACGCGCTCGGATTCGACATCTTCGAGGTTCACGCCTGTGTTGCCAACGTGCGCCACCGTCATCGTCACGATCTGTTTGTGATACGACGGATCGGTGAGGATTTCCTGATAGCCCGTCATCGATGTGTTGAAAACCAGTTCGCCCGTCTCAACGCCTTCTACGCCAAAACCCTTGCCCGCGAACACCCGTCCATCTTCTAACGCTAGAAGCCCCTGCATAACACGCCCTTCACTTCAACCGAACGCGAATGAAAACTGTTTATGATCGGTAATCGCCGTTGATGCTCACATAATCATGGCTGAGGTCGCACGTCCAGATGGTGGCCGCGCCATCGCCAATGCCACAGTCGAGCAGCACAGTAACCTTCGCTTGGCTGACAATCGACGTTGATTTGGTTTCGTCAAAGCCCGTCGGTGTCCCGCCCTCGACCAATTGCAGCGCGTCTGATGTCACTTGATAGACTTCGCCGGGAGCAAACCACAAGTTCAAGCGCTCCTGTACCAGCGGCACACCAGCCCGCCCCGCCGCCATCATGATACGTCCCCAATTGGCATCGTTGCCGAAGAACGCCGTTTTGACCAGCGGCGAAATCGCAATCGTGTTGGCGATGTCCCGCGCCGATTCGTCGTCCGGCGCGCCAGTGACCCGCACGGTGATGAACTTGGTCACGCCTTCACCATCGTAGACCACATCCTGCGCCAGCTTGCGGCACACTTCCGATAGCCCTATCTCGAAGTTCTGGCGATCTTCTTCGGTCTCCAGCCCGATGCCGCTTGC
>JACMMD010000993.1 GCA_014379235.1 Anaerolineae bacterium | reverse complement strand
TGAGCGCGCCGCTGCGGGGTGTCGAGCGGGTTGGACTGGCTTATCAGCAGTGCCGCGAAGTGCTGCACATCACCCGCCGACTGAGCGGCAGCAGTGAGCCGCGCCCGACGGCCTATTTTCATGATCTCGGTTATCTGCACGCGCTGTATCACGCCGGACAGGAGAGCATCGGCAGCAATCCCTATGTCGATGGGCTGCGTTTGCTGCTCGAAGAACAGGGCGCGGACTTGTTTCGCACGTTGGAAGCCTACCTCGACGCGGGCGCAAGCGGCGTCCAAACCGCCGAAGCGCTGCACATCCATCGCAGCACGTTGAACTATCGCTTGCAGCGCATTGTCGAAATCTTCACGCCGTCGAACGTCGAGCTTTCCGACCCGATCACACGCACGAATCTGCAAGTGGCGATCAAGCTGCTGCGGCTGTTTGAGGTAGAATAACTTGAGTTAGAGATGAGGAGAGCCAAAATGACTATGCTTGAAGAAGTTGTAAACATGGCTGACCAGCTCACGTTGGCTGAAAAGGCACAGCTCATGGAGCATCTCAGCATAGCAATGCGGCATGAACTAGAAGTTGAAGCCTTCCGACGGATGCCTTGGCACGAATTTATCGATAGGACATCAGGCAGCCTTGCGGATGACCCCATTGAGCGTCCATCTCAGTTACCTTTTGAAGAACGCGAACCCCTCGAATGAAATACCTGTTGGATACTAACACCTGTATTCGACATCTTAATCAGCGTTCAGCCGCGATTACACAAAGACTAGGGGCTATATCAGAAGCCGAAATAGTTCTTTGTTCAGTGGTGAAGGCTGAACTCTATACAGGAGCGATGAAAAGCCAAACACCAGAGCAAACTTTTGCAAAACAGCGCGCATTCACTGAACGATACGCTTCATTGCCCTTTGACGATGATGCAGCGTTGGTATACGGACGAATTCGTGCGATGCTAGAAAAAGCGGGGACACCAATCGGCCCGAATGATTTAATGATTGCGGCAATTGCACTGGCGAATGATCTCATCTTGGTCACTAGTAACACTCGTGAATTTAGTCGGATCGCAGAATTGCAGCTTGAGGATTGGCAGGTAGATTAACTGCTGCTGTCGTCTCTTACCTTCTAAGGTTCAACCTCCGTTGCAATGCCGTAGATGCCGTTCGCACCGACCCACCCGTTGATGCCGCCGCGATTGTTGCCGATCAAGAAGCGCCCATCGTTCACTGCTTTGATGAGATGTAAGTAGACATTCCCCTTCACTTTAACCAGCACAATATCGCCGGGTTTGAGCGTCGCCGGGTCGCATGGTTCGAGCGTGACCAGATCGCCGTCATTGACTTTGCCGCGCATCGAATGACCGCGTGGGCGAACCTTAGCCGTTTCGCCGCGCTGCAATTTCTCAATCGCAAACTTTGCCCAATTCATCGCTAAATGTCCTCTTGTCGGCTATCAATTAGGGTTTCAAGCCTTAATCAATTTATAATACCATTCCATTGTGCGCTACTTGAAATTCCTTTCAAATCGTGTTAAGTTTGCACTATGAATAATTCAGTTTCCACCTCAAACATTTATGTCTGTATGCTGTGGTTCTGTCGCACAACCGATACCCACCGGGACATCGGATTCTGAGTTAACGCCTGTTGGTCATCAGTACGCAAACTCAAGAGTCAGCCTTCCGGTTGGCTCTTTTTTGTTTGTTGCAGTACAGTGAGAAAGGATAACTCACCCAAACTGATAAGAGCGCTTTAGTCTTTTCCGTTTATGTGCATCGCATTTGTCATTAAACAGGAGCAGAACAATGGCCGAAATTTCTGAGCGTGGTTATGCGAACCCGGATGTGCTGGTGTCTACCGATTGGGTAGCCGAGCATTTGAGCGACTCTAATATTCGTATCGTTGAAACCAATGAAGACCCTCTGCTGTACCCATCCGGCCATATTCCCGGCGCGGTGCAGGTCGACTGGACGCACGACCTCAACCATCAGGTACGGCGCGACTATCTGGACAAAGACGGCTTTGAAGCGCTGATGTCGCGCAATGGTATCGGGCCGGATACAACCGTCGTGCTGTATGGCGACAAAAATAACTGGTGGGCGACGTATGCCTTCTGGGTGTTCCAACTGTTCGGGCACAAGAACGCCAAAGTCATGGACGGCGGGCGGCTCAAGTGGGAGCAGGAAGGGCGCGAACTTTCGAAAGAAGTGCCGACCTATCCGCCGACGCAATACCGCGCACAGGAACGCAACGACAGCGAAATCCGCGCGTTCCGCGATGAGGTCATCGAACACAGCAATGCTGGCAAGCCGATGGTGGACGTTCGCAGCCCCGGCGAATACAGCGGCGAACTGCTGCACATGCCTAACTATCCGCAGGAAGGTGCGCTGCGCGGCGGCCACATCCCCGGCGCGAAGAATGTCCCGTGGGCGCGGGCAGCTAATCCTGACAATGGAACGTTCAAGAGTTCAGACGAACTCAAAGCCATCTACGAACAGGAACAGGGCCTCAGTTCGGATAAGGACATCATCGCCTACTGCCGCATCGGTGAGCGCAGCAGCCATACGTGGTTCGTGCTGACGCAGCTTCTGGGCTATCCGAATGTACGCAACTACGACGGCAGTTGGACGGAATACGGCAACCTCGTCAACGTGCCGATTGAACGGTAAAATAACCGCTCATTGAATCGTCTATAGATGTAGGGGCGGACACATGTGTCGCCCCTATTGTCAATCTAATTACCCCGAACCGAGAACAGTTCAATGTCAAATTTGCCTGAGAAACTGGTCGAAACCGTCGCCGATTTCAAGCACATCACAGACCGCCGCGAACGCGCCGAATATCTCATCGAATTCGCAGAGCGTTTTTCTGATGTGAAAGTGCCGGCTGGGGTGGCGGTCAAGCCGTATGAAGAAGAACATCGCGCTCCTGCCTGCGAGTCTGAGGCGTTCGTGTGGGCGCTAGAACAGCCCGACGGTACGCTGAAATATTACTTCGATGTCTTGAACCCGCAGGGGCTGTCCGCGATGGCTATGGAGGTGATTCTCGATGAAAGCTGCTCTGGCGCTCCGCTCGAAGAAGTGGCCGCGCTGCACACCGGAGTGGTGTTCGACATCTTCGGCAAAGAAATCAGCATGGGCAAGGGGCAGGGTTTGATGGGCATCGTGTCGATGGTGCAGAACGAAGCCCGTAAACGCCTCGGCAGCCAGAACTAACAGCGCGTTATTGGATCGAGCGTTTCCATCGCTAGGGGTTCAAAACCCCTAGCTGCAATCAAGCAAACCAGCTAAAGTGGTTGTTTTGAACGCCTTTAGCGCGTTTCTCCGCTAGGTAGCCAACGGTTCAAAACCGTTGGCGGCGCACCAACAGCAATTTGCAAGCACACTCTGAGATGTTACTGCGATGAGTTTTGCAGCTTATCGAAGGCCGTAACCGCAGCTAGAAAACTATCGCGGAAATCAACTAAAAGGCGCTTCGGCAAGCGCAACGACACCAGTTTAGCGCGCAGTACGTCTCGATACCAATCAACACTCAGGCCCAAGCCTGCACCTGATAAATGTGTCGGTTCGTAGGCATTAGGGTTTTTGCTCCGATGAACGGCCCAATATTCGACTACATCTTGCGGTTCGGTTAGATCGTTGCGATCAAATTCGCCCGGCTGATCTTGGGAATATTTTGCTTCGCCAGAGCCGTAATCGAGCATATGTTCGAAGGGGTCATACCACAGCCCAAGCAGATGTCCTACGAGCGCTTTTGCTGACCAGCCAAGTTCGCCCATGAGGTCAATAAATTCAGGGGTAAAGTAAATCTGGTTATGCTGGTTTAGTGTCGCTATCTGAATCCATTCCTCATCATGAGCGATAGTCATTTCAGCCCTTTCATATTGATGAAAGGATATTATAACTCGCTGCAATCCCACACAAAGCCGCAGCGACCACACACGACTTTACAGGCGCGCCGGGTCATTGATGCCGCGCACGATGGGCATACCGTTGACAGCGTATAGTTGGGCAGAGGCGGCAGCGGAATGTCATCAAGGCTAATCACGGGCGCAACGTCGATGATGCGCGGCTGCGCGGTCATTTTTACCAGAGCGGGCAGCACGTAAGCGTTTTGTCGTTGATCTACTTGTGCATTCATCATGACCCCCCATCATTCATCCTGTTTGGTTCTACCATAGACGGCGATTGGTAAGAACTGGTTAAACTTGCGACGACTTCGCTTTAATCCTCAACCTTTTAACTTTAACACTGCATTGAGCTTACGTGAAAAAAGAAACGAGCGCCAGATAATCTGTGCGCTCGTTTTAATGTTATTGTGAGGCGACGACCGGATTTGAACCGGTGATGGAGCTTTTGCAGAGCTCTGCCTTGCCACTTGGCTACGTCGCCATTTTAGCTGGTGAGTGGGGATTATATCAGCCACCAACGCTTCCAACAAGGCTGCATTCATCGGGTGGCGGGGTTGCGCGCTGGCGCAAAAACCGCCACAATACGGGCTATGAACGACGAAAATAAACTCGACTCTGAAACCGATTTCCCATTCGATAGCGACGACGGTAACGATCAACCCACCGACAGCGACGTGGTTGAAACGGATGCCATCGACAGCGCGAACGCCGACGATTTCGCTTTGTCCGACAGCGATCTTGAACAGGCGATGTCCGACGAATCGGACACAATGGATGCTGATCTGCTCGAAGCCGAAGCGCTTGAAGATTCGTTAGACGCCTCGAACGGGGATTTGCTGGATGTCGAAAGCGACGACGCGGATGTTTACGCTGACCGCGAACTGGCCGAAGTCGAGGCGGACAACTTTGAAACGCTGGTTCCGTCGCCGCTAGAAGGCGGCATTCCAGCGACAGATTTTAGCTTTGACGACATGCGTTTCGCGCCCGCCCGACGACAAGCGGTCATCGAAGCCGATGATGCCAGCGTGATCGTTGATCCTGAAGCCCATATCGACACGATTCCGGCTCACCCCGCCGCAATCAGCTCTCGCTCAGAGGCCGCCGAGTCGAACGCGACTCCGGTCAGCTCGGACGAAGTGGATTTGGACGCGGCGCTGGCATCTGTGGCCATGCTGGACGAGTACGACTTCGACGCTGATTATGCTATCTACGGCCCCTCACCTGACCTCGCGCCCTACGACGGAAAGACAGGCGAACGAGAGCGCGCACCGCGCCCTGTCGCGCTTGATCTACCACACGGCTATCGTTTTCCGCGCCCGCCGCTGACGACCCTCAATCGCGGCCAGATGAACTCGGTGATTCCGGCGCTGCTGCTGATCGTGGCTGGCGCGTGGCTGACCTTCACGCTGACATTGGCGCAAACTCCGCCGGACTCGATACTGGTCGTCGGCGCATTGGCTGCTATCGTGGTGCTAACGCTGCTCGGACATTGGTTGGCGTCGGGGCGATGGTCGCGTGGGGCGTTTTTCTTCGCCGCGCTGCTGGTACTCGTGGCGGCAGTAGTGGTCTATCTCACCTTGCCGAACTCGCTGCTGACGCTTGGCGATGGCTGGCCGCTGCTGTTGATCGCGGGCGGGCTGGCGATTGTGCTGACGGCGGTGCTGGCGCGTCCAACTGACAGCCGCCTTGCGCTGCCGGGATTGATGTTGATCGTCGCGGGCAGCGCGGCGCTGAGTTTCACGCTGCGACTGCTGCCCGGTGTGGCGCTGGCGAGTATCGCGCCGCTGTGGCCGTTTGTGCTGGCGCTGCTGCTGTTGTTCTGGCTGCTGCCGTTGGTCTTCCGCCGCGACATTCGTGGCGAAAGCAGCCCGAATACGTCGAGGCGCAGTCGGCGCTCGTAGGCAATCTGGCAACTGCTTTGCGAATCGCTATCGACACCAGCCGAACCACGCTTGAGCGCGTAACCGGGACAGAACGCTACGCCCGTGAATTGATTCGCGCCCTCATTCAGCGCAACACGCAGCACGAAATCACGCTGTACTTCCGTGATGAACCCGCGCCCGATCTGTTTCCGCACAGTGATCGTGTTCAGCAGCGCGTGATCGCTTTCCCGCGACTGTGGACGCATCTCGGTTTCGCTGGTGCGCTGTGGCGAGACCGCCCAGACGTGACCTTCGTTCCGGCGCATACGCTGCCGCTGGCGTTTCCGGGCCGCGCAGTCGTCACTGTGCATGATCTCGGCTTTCGCTATTTTCCCGATGCCCATCCGAAGCACCATCGCCTGTATCTCGACTGGACGACGCGCTACAGCGCCCGCCGTGCCGACATCGTGTTAGCCGACAGCGCTGCTACTGCTAACGATCTCACGCGCTTTTATGGGATGCCGCAGGAGAAAATCCGCGTGGTTTATCCCGGTGTCGATATTCCGCCGATTGGCGATATTGAAGCGGTTCGTCGCAAATACAATTTGCCGGAGCGCTACTGGCTGTTCGTGGGCACGTTGCAGCCGCGCAAGAACATCGCCAACATCGTGCGCGCTTATGCCTATTGGCGCAATGCTTATCCAAACGAGGATATAGGCTTGGTACTGGCTGGCGGTAAAGGTTGGCTGTATGACCCTGCGTGGGTTGAGGGCGTCGAGGGTGTGCATCTGACAGGCTTTGTGGACGAGGCCGACAAAGGCGCGCTGTATGCCGGAGCGCTGGCGCTGGTGTTCCCGACACTGTACGAGGGTTTTGGCTTTCCGGTGGTCGAGGCGATGGGCTGCGGAACGCCTGTGATTTGCAGCAATACATCCAGCCTGCCCGAACTCACCGGAGATGCCGCGCTGCTGGTTGATCCGCTCGATGTGCGGGAGATTACCGCCGCGATGAGCCGCATATCAACTGAACCTGATTTGCGCGAACTCTTGCGCGAACGCGGCTACGCTCAAGCGGCAAAATTTACATGGGATTTAGCGGCGAAGCAGTTGCATCAG
>JACMMD010000992.1 GCA_014379235.1 Anaerolineae bacterium | reverse complement strand
GCCAACGCCGCTGCCATCGACGAACACATAGCCGCCGGGTATACGCTCATCTAAGCGAACGCCGCCGCGTGTGACTTCAATCACCGTGCCATTCTCTGCCAGCAAAACGTGATCTTTTGGCACACCAGAATTGATCGCTATTTTACAGTGCTCTTTCAGGTGGCGCAGTTCACCGTGAACGGGCAAGAAATACTGCGGCTTGGTGAGGTGAATCATCAGGCGCATTTCTTCTTGCTTGGCGTGGCCGGAAACGTGAACCTTTTCAATCGGGTCGTAGATGACGTTCGCGCCGCGCCGGAACAGCTTATTGATGGTGCGATACACCATCTCCTCGTTGCCGGGAATGGGGTGTGCGGACAGCACAATCGTGTCGCCATCTTGAACGTCAAGCTGGCGATGGCGTCCGGTAGCCAAACGGCCTAAGACCGCCGTCGGTTCGCCTTGCGCTCCCGTCGCCATGATGACGACTTTATGCGCGGGCAGGCTGTCGATGTGGTTGAGGTCAATCAGCATCTCCGCCGGGATGTCGAGAATGCCCAACTCGCGGGCCATATCGACGTTCTTCAACATGCTGTGGCCGGCAATGGCGATCTTGCGCCCATGCAGCGCGGCGGCATAAGCCACCTGCTGGATACGCGAGATCAATGAAGCGAAGGTTGCGACAATGATGCGCCCTTTGGCTTCACGAAACACTTTGTCGAACGCGCCGTTGATGACCGATTCCGACGGTGTCCAACCCGCTTGATCGGCGTTGGTACTGTCAGCCATCAGCAGCAGCACACCGCGCTTGGAGAACTCGGCCAGCTTGGCATAGTCCGGTGTCTTGCCATAAACAGGGGTGTTGTCGAACTTATAGTCGCCCGTATGCACAATCAAGCCCTGCGGCGTGTTGATGGCAAAGCCCACGCAGTCGGGAATACTGTGGCAGACGTGGAAACTCTCGATCTTGAACGGGCCGATTTGCAACGTCGCGCCGCTCTGGAAAACGTTGACCTTCGTCAAGCTTTCGATATGAGCATCGCGCAGCTTGACTTCGATTAGACCTGCGGTGAGGGGAGTTGCGTAGATGGGGACGTTGGGCAGTGCTTCGACCACATGTGCCACCGCGCCGATATGGTCTTCGTGACCGTGCGTGAACAGAATACCGTGCAGTCGTAAACCGTCGTTCTTAATGCGATCTACAATATAACGAAAATCCGGGATGATGTAATCGACACCGAGCATATCGTTCGCGGGGAACATAATCCCGGTGTCTACGACAAATGCGTCTTGCCCTGCTTCAAACAGGGTCATGTTCTTGCCGACTTCCCCTAGACCGCCTAGGGGGATGATGCGTAATTTGAATCGTGCCATAACAGGTATTTACCCGACACGCAATACAATCAGCGCGTCAGGCCCTTTCCTCTCCTAAAAGTATGCGATTGCTATTTAAGCTACGAATAAGGGAAAATATATACTGTGTTTAATATTATGTGTGATTATAGCACATTTCTTGAATAACTTGTAGGCAATCGTTTGCTTGCAGCGATTTCTTAGGAAACGTTGAGAAATGATTTACCACCTCTGCACATTGCCAATTGTAACAATCTACAAAAATTATTAAGGATTCTCATTTATCTCATAATATTCAATTCGAACTCTTGTATTACAATTATGAACACTGTCTTAGCATAGTCACAAGTAAGGATAAATCACTAATGTCGGGATCGATGTATCTTCCAGACGCCCACGTATCAACACTGGTCGCACAAATCAAAAAACTAGATCATAAAGAAAACGATACCATTTTGCTGCTCGTCGCGGAACACTCGACGTTTGATCTACAAGCCCTGTTAACGGCGCTCAAGGAGCAGGATGTACCTGTCGCTGGCGGCGTATTTCCCGGCATCATCTATGGCAATTGCAAGTACGATGCGGGTATCGTGGCTCATGTGCTGCCAGTCATGGCCAAGGCCAGCGTGATTACCGGCCTTGAGAACAGCGATTTTCAACTGGATCACCTGCCAGATTTCCCCGATAAACAGCAATACACCGCGCTGGTGTTGGTCGATGGCTTGACCAAACACGTCGCGCTGTTCTTGGATCGGCTATTCAGACATCTCGGCAACACGACGCGCTATATCGGTGGCGGCGCGGGATCGTTGAGCTTTGTCCAGAAGCCGTGTGTGTTCGATAGCGAGGGCATCTATCAAGACGCGGCGCTGGTGTTGTGGCTGAAAACCACTGTCGGCTTAGGCGTGCGGCATGGCTGGAAGCGCTTACGCGGCCCTTTCGTGGCCACCAATACCGATGGGCCAGTCGTGCAAAAGTTGGGCAATCAACCCGCGTTTCAGGTCTACAGCCAGATCGTCAACATGGTGAGCGGGAAAACGCTGACCAAAGAGAATTTCTTCTCGATAGCGAAGGAATATCCACTCGGCATTTATCATCCGGGTATGGATTACATCGTTCGTGACCCAATCACGTTTACCGATGAGGGGGCGCTGGTGTGCGTGGGCGAAGTTCCAGCGAGGTCGATGATTTATATTCTACGCGGAGAGAAGAAAAGCCTGATTGACAATGCTCACCTTGCTACCAGTGAGGCGATGAGCGATGCCCTGTCCCAAGCTGGCAATCATAATCTGATTGTCGATTGCATCTCCCGTGTGCTGTATCTTGAGCATGAATTCAGCAAGGAATTGGACGCGGTGGTAGCTGCATTACCGGAAGGCGCATCGACGCCGTTCGGCATGTTATCGCTCGGTGAGATTGCCACTTTCAAGACGGGGCGTGTGGAGTTTTTCAATAAGACGTTCGTGGTGGGGGCGCTGCAAGATATACCCTCACCCCTCGCCGTACCGCCAACCCCTTAACTTTATTTGCCAGAAGCCCGCAACAGCACCATACTTGTTCTCAACAGGTGATGAACAAACGCGGAGCAATCATGTTCGGTAACGGATTGGCTGTCATAGCGCTGGCGATTATTGAGTTCGTTATGTTTGCGGCGGGCATATGGGCGCTGCTCAATGATGCGCTGCCGGAGCGCGGCTTCGATACTATTTTCGGGAAGGGGGACTATCAGACCGGCCCGCAAATGGCGCGGCTGTTTGGCTTCCTTCTTATTCTGCCGTTCGTGGCGTTTCTTGCAAAGGCTATCGTGATCTTTGGGACGTTTAATTGGTTTTTCGCGGATTTTTACATTGGCGTTTTCTTCATCGACATTGTGATTGCTGTGCTATGGGCGCGTCACATCAAGAAAGCGAATGCCGCCAGAACGAAAGTCAAAGGACTTGCGCCTAAACAAGACGTTTCAGCTTTTGTAGACGATGATTGGCACTAATCACTAGCAACCCCAGCAACCCCTAGCCCCATGCGTCGAAAGCGCAAAGCGCCTCAACCACGCGACCTTGATCGGACT
>JACMMD010000991.1 GCA_014379235.1 Anaerolineae bacterium | reverse complement strand
TTGCGTGTTGCGCGCTCCGATTTGCAGCACATCGGCATACTGCGACACCATTTCAACCAGTCCCGGCTCCATCACTTCGGTGACGATAGGCAGTCCGGTCTTTTCACGCGCTTCGGCCAGCCATTGCAAGCCCTTCTCGCCGTGACCTTGAAAGCTGTAGGGCGATGTGCGCGGCTTGTATGCGCCGCCGCGTAGAGCCGTCGCGCCCGCTTCTTTGACCGCGCAGGCCGTCTCGATGATCTGTTCACGGCTCTCGACTGAACACGGCCCGGCGATGACTAAGACTTTATTTCCGCCCATCTGTGACCCGTTGAGCGGAATTACCGTATCGTTGGGGTGGAAGTTGCGTCCCGCCAGCTTATACGGCGACGATACGCGGATGATCTTCTCCACACCATCCATCGTGCCATAGTTTTCTTCGCGCAAGGGTGTCGGGCTGTCGCCAACCACGCCGATTATCGTGCGTTCTTCACCCTCAGACGGATGCGCCTTGTAGCCGTCCGCTTCGATACGGGCAATTACTTCCGAAACCTGCTCTTTTGATGCCTGTGTTTGCATAACCACGATCATTGCTCACTGCCTCCGTTTAGAACGATCTTATTATCTGGATAGTAGCGGTCAGGGCGCAAAGAAATCGCCCCTCGAATGTACACATGCTGAATTTCATTCAACGTTTTCGTCGTGTTCCAGTGGATCAATACACGGATACACATCGGAATACCGTTGGGCACGTCGATCTCGCAGCAGCCCATCAAGGCCGTGCGCGTCCAACCCATATCACGCGCCGCCCGCGCCGGATAAACAGCGTTCAAGTCGCTCGTCGTCGTGAAGATCACACTGGCCACGTCATCCTCAACGATGCCGTTGGCCTCAACGAGAACCTCAAGCAGTTCCCGCGTCGCATCGATAATGGCATCCAACGTGTTTTCATCCACCGTCGTGCCACCGCGCACCCCTCGAAACCTCATCAGCGCTTCTGTCGTCATCCCTACATCGTCCCCCTTTACGTCGTGCGCTTGCCCCAATACAACGAAAAAGGCGCGGGGCTGATTGCCCTGCGCCTTCGTTCATCGCTCTAAATTTAGTTCGTGAACTGATTATTCGCCAGCAGGCAACGCCCAATACGCCGTATTGCTAAAGTAAAAGTAATAATAGTAGTTGAAGCGTTGGGCTTTAGACTTGCCGTTCATGGCCTGCGCGTCCTAATCAATACACGGATGTCTAATCAGAGAGATTAGCACGTCTCAGCAAAGTCGTCAACAGGTTGGCCAAATCTCAAATCAATCTAACGCCTCGCGCAGACTCGCCGCGAGATTTATCACGGCTTCCGCACCCTGTTTTCCTACCCGAACCAACGCGCTGCCAACGATAAAGCCATCCACCAGCCCATTCATCATGCGCGCTTGCTCTGGCGTACCAATGCCGAAACCAAGCACAAGGCGCTGATTGGTCTGTGCGCGAAGGCGCGCAATGAAGTCAGCCAGTCCCACCGCCATTGACGCCCGTTCGCCCGTGATGCCTGTCAGCGCTACCACATAGATGAAACCTGTCGCCCGCTTGCCGACGAGTTCAATACGCGACGAATTGCTCGTCGGCGCGAGGAAGAACACCAGCGCCAAACCTTCGCGCTGGCAAATAGCCGACAGCATTTCGCCTTCTTCCGGCGGCAAATCCGGCACGATAAAACCATCCGCGCCCGCCGCTTTCGCATCTACCACAAACGCTTCCAGCCCATAGGCCAGCATCGGATTCAAATAGCCCATCAAAAGCATCGGCTGAGTCACGCCGCGTTCGCGCAGTTCGCGCACCGCTTGAATACACAGTCTCACTGTCGTGCCGTTTTCCAGAGCGATTTGAGTCGCCGCCTGATTCACCGGGCCGTCGGCTAACGGGTCGCTAAACGGGATGCCGATCTCGAAACCATCGACGCCCGCCTCAGCCATGCCCACAATCGCCTTGATCGACTCGTCATAAGTCGGGTAGCCGATAGGAAAATACGGGAGGAAGGCGGCGCGATTTTGCGCCTGCGCCCGCTCGAACATCGCGTCAAGCGCGGCCAACCCGCTTTGTAAAATTGTCTCGGTCATCACATTACCTTTTGGACTTGCGTGATTGGCACACTCTAGCCGGAGATTTCAATCCCCGAACTCGAAGCAATTAACTTGTAAATCGCAGCGTCGATACGACGTAATTGAACAGAATAATCGCCGGACGCGGAATACTGCCCGGTGTCCGATCAGCCGGCCCCGTCGCTGTGCGCTTCAATTCATAGACCGTGAAGTTGTAGAATTTGTCATTATGCGAGACGACCACACTCTCATAGCTCTGCGGGACGTTGCCACCAACCGCGCCAATAAAGCCATTCAATCGCCGTGCCGGAAAATTGCCAAACGACATTGGCTGTGCGGTGGCGATGAACGGTGCATCTCCCTGCGCTTCTTCGGGGTTGAACGTCGAAACAGTGATGCTCACTTGATCGTCAATCCACACTACATCCGAATTGCCATCGCCTTCAAATGACACCGTATTGGGATACTCAACTGCATAGCCGTGCGCCGCGTTCGTATACGTCACCAATGTATCACGGGCAAACGGCGGCGTTTGCGTCACATTGAGAATCGGCGTCGGCTGTGCGTCGAGCGAACATGCGGCCAAAAGTCCAGCCGCCAACAGAATGAAAAAACGCAGCGTTCTATTCACCGTCTAACTCCCGAATCACTGTATCCAAATCCTTGTCGCCACGCCCTGATAAGTTCACCAGAATGATCGAATCTTTGGGCATCGTCGGTGCGCGCTTGATCGCTTCGGCCATCGCATGAGAGCTTTCCAGCGCCGGAATAATGCCTTCCGTGCGGCATAATGTCTGGAAGGCCGCCAGCGCTTCCTCATCGGTGGCGTAGGTGTAAAATGCTCGTTCCGCGTCACGCAGGTAAGCGTGTTCCGGCCCCACCGACGCATAATCCAATCCGGCGGAAACGCTGTGCGTGTTCATAATCTGACCGTCGGTGTTTTGCAACACAAACGAGCGCGTCCCTTGCAATACACCGGGCCGCCCCATAGCGGGATCGGCAAAGCGCGCCGCATGTTCGCCGCCTTCGATGCCGCGCCCACCTGCTTCGACGCCGATCAGGTC
>JACMMD010000990.1 GCA_014379235.1 Anaerolineae bacterium | reverse complement strand
TCGTAGTTGATACGCACGTTATCGCGTCCGATCTTCTCAATGACGGCGGCGGCCTTCTTGCCCGATGAGGTGATGTCGCCATGAATTTCGATGCCGATCATGATTCCTTTGGCGGCGGCGGCATCGGCCAGTTCACCGATGTTGTCCATGAAACCGGCTTCGTCCTCGTCCTCGCTGTAGTGCCCGCCAATCGCGGTGTTCATCAGGTCGAGGCCCAGGCGTTCACACAGGTCGAGCGCCTTAAGACCGTCCGCGAGACCCGCTTTGGTCGTCAGGTCAGAGTGGCCGCTCAGGCTTACAGGAGTAAGCGCATACTTATTCAGCAGGTCTCGCACGCTATCGAGCGCTGCATCATCGGCGTCGAGCGGGACGTGTTCCGTCCAGCCTTTGACGGCGCTCAGTTCGACGTATTTATAGCCAGCAGCGGCTATGCCGGCCAGCGCATCTTCAAAGCTCAGGGTGTGGTAACTGTTGGTGTGCCCCGCGAGTTTGCTGTTGAGCGTCATAAGTTTGTGTCTCCATCGTTGTATGAAAGTGGAACTCGTGCTAACCGGAGATTGAAATCCCCGGCTAGAAGGCTAACGGTTGTTTAGCTTTCTAGCCGGAGAATTTATTCTCCGGTGGTTCTGAGGGTTGGACGGTAGGGGCGTTCAACTGAACGCCCCTACAATCGTATCTAGCGTAGGGCAGGTCTCAGACCTGCCCCTACAACGTACAAATTGCTATTCAATCGGCTCTAGCAGTTCGAGGCCGGCCCATTCTTCGGCGGTTTCATAGGCTTCGGCATCGGCGGCCACACGATCATGATCGAAGGCATTGGCGGATTCGACAAACATGTTGGTGACAGTTTCTTCGCTAGTCAATGTACGCGACGTCTGTTCGAGTTCGCCAACACGGTCAAGGTAGCCTTGCCAGTTGGCCTCGTCGGAGTAGCCGTAGCCGTCGCCATCCTTGTTGGTCTGGTTGTAAAGAAAGGCCAACTGACGCATCGACTCCAACGCGAGGTCAGGTTCCATCTGTTCAGCCAGCGCCGGGAACTGTGAATAGGTGATCTGCGCGGCGGCCTGCGGGTTCAAGCGGCCAAATTCGAGGCCCATCGCCACACCGCGGAAGAAGCAGGTGAGTGCCGCTACCTGAGCGGGGTCTTCGAGGTCATCAGCGCGGATGACATACGGGTTGGCCGGATCGTCGGAGAACTCCGTGCCGATCAGATACTTGAAGTCGAGGCCAATCGCGTTCCACTGGGCGCGCAGACCTTCCCACGCCAGCGCCGCGTCGGCCTGACCGGCCTCAAGCATCTGCCCCCACTGGTTGCCGCCATCGACGTAGGTGACTGTCGAGAGGTCAACGCCTGCTTCGGCCAGAATGGGGTCAACAATCGGCTGCCAACCCATTGAACCGAGCGCAATCGTCTTGCCTTCGAGATCGGCAACGGTTTCGATGTCGCTGTCAGCAGGCAGGGCGAAGTCGAACACCTGCGCGCTGGACATGCCAAAGCCGACCATCACCGGAATGCCCGCGTCGATGGCAGAGGTGAGGACACCGGGTGAGGGGAAGCCAACATCGGCTTGGCCTTCGGTGATGAGGCTCATCAGGTTCGCGCCGCCCAACGGGCCGGGTTCCATGATGACGGTGATGCCCAGTTCTTCAAAGTAGCCCTGATCGATGGCGACCCAGATTGGATAGTCGTCCATGACTTCCAACGTGCCACGCGGCGACAGCCACGTAATTTCGGCGGCGGGGCTGATCGGGCATGGGTCGGTGGCATCTTGCGCGAGTACCGCGCCGGACAGCACCATCAAGCACAGCGAAGCGACTACCAACACACGACAGAGAGTACGGGTAAAACTGGACTTCATGTTTTCTCTCCCTAACAGCTATTATTTTGCGAACATTCCTAAAACAAATCGTGTTGCAAGTAGGTTTCAATCATGATTTCAGCGTTGTGAGGGCAAGGCATGCCTTGCCCCTACAGTACGCTCGTTACCTACCTCAGACAATAAGCGCAGCGGCGAAGCCCTTAGGCTTCCCAACTGGCCCACCGCTTACCAATGAAATAGAACAGGACGTACATGCTGATGCCTATCGCGGCGATAATCACGATGGTGGCGAAAAACGGCTCCATACGTGCCAGCGATGAGTAGTACGTCAAACGAGTGCCCAAGCCGCCCGAACCGCCGCTGCCGACCATCTCCGCGCCGACTGCCGTTAGAAGTCCGAAGATACCGCCGACCATGAGACCGACGATAATCATAGGCAGGGCCATCGGAAAGCGTATCTTGAAGAAGATTTGCATGGTGGTCGCGCCGTAAGAACGCGCCAGCGCGATCTTGGGCAAGTCCGTGCGGCGGAAGCCTGTGGCCGCGTTAATCATGACCATCGGCCCGACAGCCAGCGCCACCACGATGATACGCGGCTCCAGTCCGAAGCCGAGCTTCAACACCAGCAGCGGCATCAGCGCCAGCATGGGTGTTGTCACCAGCAATATAATGTAGGGCGTGATGATCTTTTCGACGAACGGTAACCGCGTAATCACACCTGCCAGCACAATACCGATCAGCGCGCCGATGGCGTAGCCCAGAACCAACTCTTGCAGCGTGACCAGCAGGTGCGGCCACAGGACATCGAAACTGGTTACCAGTGAATTAAACACGCCGCTCGGCGCAGGCAGTACGTAAGTGGGTATCTCGAAAGCGCGAATGAGAAACTCCGCAACGAGCACGATAGCCACGGCCACGCCTGCGATAATCAGCGCTTCGCGGGCGTTGCGGGCCATGGGGACGCTGGTCAGCGCCGACCAGTCGATGAAGCCTTCTTCGGCGGGCTTGGGGCCGCTGCCTTTCTGAAACTCCGGTATTTGTTCGAGTAGTTCGTCAGCCATGCGCTGTATGTTCTCCCCTAGTTTTGAGTTTTCTAGCCGGGGGTTTCAATCCCCGGTCTATCGGGCGACGCATGCGTCGCCCCTACATCGTCTATGGTAGGGGCGCATCGTGATGCGCCCTGCATTAATCATCGTTATTTCTGTGTCCGCGAGTAAATCAGGTTCTTGATGTCTTTGGTGGCTTCGACAAAGTAGGGCGTCGTTTGCATTTCCACCGTGCGTGGGCGCGGCAGATCAACGACAAACTCCTGTGCAAGGCGTCCGGGTCGCGGCGTCATGACCATGATACGATCTGCCATGAACAGCGCTTCGGGGATGCTGTGCGTCACGAATACGATGGTTTTTTGCTGCTCCGACCATAATTGCAGCAGCAGCAGATTCATCTCGTCGCGGGTGAAGGCATCGAGCGCGCCGAACGGCTCGTCCAGCAGCATCACGGACGGGTCGAACGACAGGCAGCGAACCAGCGATGCGCGCTGCTGCATTCCGCCGGAAAGCTCACGCGGGTACTTGTTGACGAAGCCCGACAGATCAACCGTCTTGAGCAGATGGTCAATAAGGCTCTGATACTTCTCGACCTTCAGCCCTTTGATCTCGAACGGGAACATAATGTTCTGCATGATGGTGCGCCAAGGAAGCAGATTGGCCTCTTGAAACACCATGCCGATCTCCGGCCTTGCGCCTTTGACGGGCGTGCCGTCGAGCAATACACGTCCCGATGTCAGTGGATGCAGGCCGCTCATGGCCCACAGCAGGGTGGTTTTGCCGCAGCCGCTCGGGCCGACGACGCACACGAACTCGCCCTCATTGATGGTGGCGTTCAAGTTGTCGAGCGCGTGTGTTTGGCCGCTGCGAGTCTGGTAAACTTTCGACGCATTTTCGATGACGATTTTGGCTTTGCCGCTTGGGTTCGGCGTGAGCGCCGCGCTGGTTGCAGCCGTTTGTGGAATTGTGACCACGTTTATTGTCCCTATCTCTTAACGATAATGGCTGCTCTGCTGCTCTGGTGGGCGATACATGTGTCGCCCCTACAAAATACCGTCTTTGCAGCACAGCAGGTATTGGCGATTACGCCTCTGTTTCTTTACCGAACCATACGTTCGGGTCTTTGAAAACCATGTATTCGACGGGCATCCCGTCTTTTTTCACGTAGGCAATGCTCAGGTTGTCGTCCACATCGAACGGCTCGATCAGGATTTCGACGCCTTCGATCAGCTTGGGGAAGTCCTCTGCCTTGACGCGATAGGCGACGTGCGGCAGGTTGACCACTTCCCATCGGCAGGGGGTGTCGGGTTCAAAGCGCAGGTATTCGATGTGGTATTTATGATCGCGGGGGTTTGTGACCCATACTCGCGTGGCTTCGACCCAATCTTCACTGGGCTGCTTTTCGTCGGTGGGGACACCAACGTGGTCAAAAATCAGTTCGATCTGGCTCATAAGTATCTTTTCGACTGGCATTGTATACAGTAAACAATTTTATATATAGTATCTAGTTTAACGCCACTTTCCAAATTGCCAAAGGGTTTTCCAATCCATTGGACATAATAGCCAAGTCTCGCAGATGAACGCTGTGCCTAGAAAGTGCGGGCGCAGCGAAAACCGCGCCACTGGCCTTTAGCGTTCGGGTTTTGATAGGAGCGAAACGCCGCACGGGCGAAGGCGGGTGAACCTTCCCAATCACCGCCTCTAATCACGCGCAAGATAAAGGCTCCCTCGACGTTCTCACGGCCATCTGCCGCGTCATAAGGGTAATCCTCGAAGTCGCTGCTCACCCATTCGCCGACATTCGCACTGAGGTCATGCGCGCCCACCCACGAACTGCCGCCGGGTCGGCTGCCGACGACGTTAGGCAGTTCGGCGGTATCGTCGCTGAAGGCGTTGTCGGCGATAAAGGTATCGCCCCATGGAAAAATGAGCGCGTCAGGGCCGCGGGCGGCATACTCCCATTCAGCTTCGGTTGGTAAACGCATCCCGCGCAGCGCACAAAAATCATAGGCTTCAAACCAGTTGATATGTGTACGCGGGTGGTTCGCGTCTTCTGACCGACTCGGTTCGGCGGCGTTGCCCTCAAACGAGGCAAACTGTGCATTGGTGACTTCATAGCGGTCAATCCAGAAAGACGCATCAAAGCAAATTTCGTGCGCGGGTTGTTCGGCTAGGTACAGGCTTCGCCACTGGTAATTGAACAACGAGCGCGCATAAAAAACATGCTCATCGGTGCTGCCCATCATGAAACATCCCGGCGGGACGAGCGCCATCTCCACAGCGTCGAACGATTCAATGACGGGTGTCCAATCGCTGTTTGCGGTTATGGTGTCGGGCGCTGCAACATCGGGCGGGGTGACGACCCGTGTGGCAGGGAGTACAAGCTCGGTTGGCGGCACGGCAGTAAAGACGCGGCGGGTGGGTCGTGCAGTCGGCGTGGAGGTGTTGGCTGAACCGCAGCCTGTCAGCAGGACAAAAATGCTAACTGCTGCAATCAAGAACAAATAAACGCTTGTGGTTTTCCGCTGCATCCCCAACCTCTCATGACGAACAAGTGGCACATGGGTATTCTATATAAAGAGCCGTAACATCGATAGCAATGTCTACACTAGATTATAATGAATCCGAAAGGAGTGAAAGTCGTGCAGATCAACAGTAAAGTGGAACAATGAACGCGACGGATAACTACAACGAGGTGAAGCGGCGCATTCAGGAAGCGCTCGAACAGAATGCAGATCGGCTCTACCTTGACTCGTTAGGGCTGGCGGACTTACCACCTGAACTTGGTGAATTAACGTCGGTCACACATCTGAACCTAGAGTTCAACGAATTTGAAACACTGCCTGACATCTTGTGGCAGCTTCCACAACTCGAAATTCTGTTCATGGAAGGTAATCTACTGAGGGTAGTGTCGGAGCGAATAAACGAATTCCAACGCCTAGAAACCCTGCATCTTCATGGTTGCAAATTGAAGGAATTACCGGCTTCGATTGGTGAACTGAAGAACTTGGAAATTCTGGCCGTTGACGAAAACTGCCTTGAGCGATTACCTCAGTCCATCGGAAACCTGCCAAACTTAGAACAGCTTGGATTGTCCGTCAATTTTCTCGAAACGCTGCCGCAGTCATTTGGACGCTTAACGAGTTTATCTAGTATATCGCTCGGTGATAATCAGTTGAGGATGTTACCCGATAGTTTTGTAGAACTGAAAAGTTTGGATTGGCTTGAACTGCCATACAATCAACTCATTACGTTACCCAGCGATTTCGGGAAACTTTCCGCTCTCAATGTAATGAGTCTCGCTCGAAATCCAATTACTGCGCTACCTGAAAACCTGCCGCCAATGGAATTTTTAGACCTCAGCAATTGCGATAATATCACTCGGTTACCGGAAACGTTGAAAGTTACGGGCACACTGAGACTCGGCGGGCAAAAGCTCTCATTCCTGCCAAGCGGTTGCAAGGATGCGAAGATACAATGGTACTGGAGCGAGTTTGGCGAGCGCTTTATCTTTCACAGGGAAACGATCAACACTCGTGATGTTCTATTAGCTCAAGATCATTTCGCTAGAGAACATTTGTTAAACCTAATGGAGTACGATCAACTGCTGCGCGAAGTCGAAATGACGACCCTTGACGAAATCGAACGCGAAGGGGATACACTGCGGCTAGTGAAGATTGATATTCCGAACAGCGAACCGGAAACTTATTTATTGACCATAAATCGG
>JACMMD010000989.1 GCA_014379235.1 Anaerolineae bacterium | reverse complement strand
GAAGCGCTTGACGAAAGCGAACTGGTCAAACGCGCCGCCGCTATTGTCGCGGATGGCAATGTGCTTGGCTGGTTTCAGGGGCGAATGGAGTGGGGCCCGCGAGCGCTCGGCAACCGCAGCATCATCGCAGACCCGCGCCGCACCGATATGAAAGACATCCTCAACGCCCGCATCAAACACCGCGAACCGTTCCGCCCGTTCGCGCCGTCGGTGCTGCTGGAAGCGACTGGCGACTATTTCGACCAGTCCTATCCTGACCCGTTTATGCTCAAGGTCTATGGTGTGCGCGCTGACAAGCAAAGCGAGATTCCAGCGGTCACGCATGTCGATGGCACGGGACGCTTACAAACGGTTCAGCGCGAACACACGCCGCTGTATTGGTCACTCATCAACGCCTTCGGTGAACAGACGGGAACGCCAGTTATACTCAACACATCGTTCAACGAGAACGAGCCGATTGTGTGTACACCGCAGCAGGCCATCGACTGCTTCATGCGTACCCGTATGGACGCGCTGGCGATTGGTCATTATCTGGTGAGCAAAGCTGAGTAAAGCGAGCGTCGTTCGGATTAGTTCGGGCGCACGACTTCGGGCACAGCAGGTACATAGACGCGGAATTGGCTGCCCTGCTTCGGCGTACTGCTGACTTCGATATGGCCCTTGTGCCCTTCGATGATCTTCTTGGCAATCGGCAGACCCAAACCGGGGCGTCCCACTGCTGACCACGAACGGTCAGTGCGGTAAACACGGTCAAGGATGAAGGGTAGATCATCGGCGGATATGCCCACGCCTGTATCACTAATTTCGACTACCACGTATTCGTCCTCATTGAACGTTCGTATGGTGATCTGCCCATCGTCGTCGGTGTAATCCACTGCGTTTTGCGTGAGATTGACTAGTGCTTGATACATATACGATTCGTCGGCGGTTACGGGCGAAACGTCGCGGAGTTCGAGCGCCAACGTCAGATTCTTGCGCTCGGCAGATGGGCGCATCTTGACCATCACTTGCTGCAAAGTTTCGTTAAGGTCGATCTGCCGGAAGGTGAACTCAACCCCGCTGTTCAAACGGGTGATCGTCAGTAGGCTGTCTACTAGTTGGTCAATCTGTGTCACCTGCTCGTCGATGGTATTCACCCGCCGCCGCCGCTGTTCCGCATCGGTGGAGCGTTCGAGCAGGTAAGCGCTGGTGCGAATGTTGGAAAGCGGCGTGCGGAAATCATGTGAAGCGTCGCGCACAAAATCAGCGATCAAGCGCACCCGTTCGCGTTCGAGCACCAGTTCGAGTTCTTGCTGCTTGGCCTTTTTACGCTCGGTCACATCATCAATGACGCTCATGATGCCGCGTATCCGTCCATCAGCGCCGCGCATCGGTGCGGAAGAAATGCTGATGTCGATTAAGCTGCTGTCACTGCGTTGGCGGCGCAGTTCCAGATTGGACAACGATTTGCCGCTGAGTATCGTCGTCAGCAGTTGGTTGAACTCGTCCATCTTCTCGGACTGGACGTAGACGGGCGGTTTGCCAATCGCTTCTTCGGCGCGCCAACCGAATATACGCTCGGCAGCGGGATTCCAGAGGTCAACAATGCCTTCAGAATTAAAAACCACAATCGCTAACGGTGATGCCTCGATCAACGCTTCGAATGTACCGTTGGCTTCACGCAGCGCGGATTCGGCGCGTTCGCGTTCCTTTTCCAGCAGCGATAACTCAATCGAGCGCCCAATGCCCAGCGCCATCAACTCGATAATTTCTATTTCAGCGGCGGTGAAGGCTTTGGCGCGTGGCTCTGTAGACGAAAAAATCAGCGTACCGTAAACCGCGCCATGCACAAATATCGGTGAGCCGATGTAGGTTTCCGTGCCCAAGCTCAAATATTGAGGATGTTCGCGCATATCTAGCATACTGCCAACGTGGGTATAGGTTAGTGTTCGCCATTCGCGCACCGTGTCCGCGCAGTACGTGTCGGACAGCGTGTAACGATCTCCGGGATGAACCGGATACTGGTCATCGACGGAGAAAACGCGCCAGATGATATACGTTTCATCGCGCACTTCGCCCAAAATACCGAGCGGCAGCCCCAAAATCTCGCAGCCTGCGAGCAGATAATCACCAAACATACCCTCGACGTTATCGTAATTCATAAGCGTGATACGATGCAGCGTCTTGAGGTTATCGCTGAACTTAGCCAGTGTATCCGATTTATGAATGTTCTCGGCTTCGGCGCGCTTGCGTTCGGTGACGTCGCGGTTCATGCTGATAACGGCGATCATGCTTCCCTGTGCATCGAACAGCGGCACACTCACCGCTTCCATCAGGCGTTCCGCGCCATCCTTGCGAAGGATGGTAACTTCGCCTTGCCAGCGTCCGTCTTGCTTCAACGCCGTGGCAATTCGATGGGATAAATCTGCGCCGTCTCTGGTAAATTTGTCGAGCCGTAAAGGCGTGCCAAGCACTTCAGCCTTTAGATAACCGTAAATACGCTCGGCGGCGGGGTTCCAGTCGATAACGCAGCCCTGCATGTCGGTGATAATCACCGCATCGGATATATTCTCAAACACCAGCGCTTGCCGCCGCAGTTGAGCTTCGG
>JACMMD010000988.1 GCA_014379235.1 Anaerolineae bacterium | reverse complement strand
TCCGGCTGACCAGTCGCCAGATCCACCGACTCCATGCCCTGCACGATGGTCGAAATCGGCTTCATAGCAGTTCGCGCCACAATCGGCTCACCTGTCGAAATGCCGCCCTCGATGCCGCCAGCGCGGTTGGTTTGTCGCCCTAGCTGGCCGTTCTGACCTGTGAGCGTGATGCGATCATGAACCTGTGTGCCGCGCTTGCTCGCATTGTCGAACGCCGGCCCGACCTCCGCGCCTTTCATCGCGTGAATGCTGACCATCGCCATGACGATACGCGCATCAAGGCGGCGGTCATAATGCACATGCGATCCCAGACCCGGCGGCACATTCAGCGCGACGGTTTCAAATATCCCACCGAGCGTGTCCTTGTCGACCTTTACCTGATGGATTTCGGCACGCATCCGCTCGGACGCTTCGGGGTCAGGGCAGCGCACATCGCTGGCTTCCGCTGCCGTGAAACGATCTTCATAGCTCATATCCGGCGAAAGTTCGGCTATGATCGGCCCCGTTTGCACGACATAGCCGCCGACGATAACGCCAAACTCGGACAGCAGTCGCTTGCAAATCGCGCCCACGGCCACGCGCATCGTCGTCTCTCGTGCGCTGGCCCGTTCCAACGCGATGCGTAAATCGCGGTAGCCATACTTAATCGCACCCGTAAGGTCAGCATGACCGGGACGCGGCGTGGTCATCGGTGCGATGTCTTTTTCTTTCCAGTTTTTATAGTCGCGGTTCTCCACCAGCAGCGCAATCGGCGCACCTGTCGTCAGGCCGTTGGCGATGCCGCTGGTGATACGCGCTTCGTCGCGCTCGATATTCATACGCCCACCGGAGCCATAACCCTGTTGGCGGCGCAGCAGTTCAGCGTTGATGTCCTCTGGCTCAAGCGGCAGCCCTGCGGGCAAACCCTCGATAATCGCCGTCAGCATCGGGCCATGACTTTCGCCTGCGGTTAACACTCGTATCATTGACTTGAACCTCTTAATCTCACTTGGCGTTCTTTGCGTCTTGGCGGTAAATATTCTTCTTAAGGATGCGGCTCAAAATCGGTCACTTCAATCCAGCCCCTTTCCAACCCGCCGATACGCACCGGAAAACCATAGATGTCGTGATAAACCACACTGCACGAGAATACGCAGTCATAGGCGCGCCGGAACAACTCATCAATGGTATAGGGTCGATAAGCGCCTAATCGGAATTCACTGAGTGTCGCAGCCGAGCGGATTTCCACCACTTCGCCAGCGCGTACCAGCAGCGTAACTTCCTCATCAACCTTGAGCACCACATCAGGAGCGCCCACCGCCCGCACAGTCAGCGCATAGTTTTGCACACCGTTACGCTGCCAGAAGGCTTCATTGGCCCGCACTTCCGCATGATTGGCTATTCGCGGCGCGATGAAACTGAAAAATACGCCGGCCACCAACAGCAGCACCAGCAGTCCAATTCCAACCGCGCAGCCTTTCAGCCAAACAGGCCGCGGCCTCACTGCCTGATCGTCAGTCATCACCATATTGCCAGCCGAAACTTAATGCTCGCGTGCTGCTAATGCGTCTTGCAGCGCCGCCGCCATAACATCAATCGGCGCATCGTGACCCGTCCAGCGCGTGAAAGCCGCCGCGCCTTGACGTACCAGCATCCCCGCCCCGCCTATTGCGCGTCCACCGTTAGCCTCCGCCAGTTCCATGAGCCGTGTAACCTGTGGGCGATAGACCATATCGTAGAGCGTAACGCCATATGGGAACGGCAGTTCGTCGGGCCACGGGCAACCGTCCACATTGGGCCACATGCCCACCGATGTACAGTTGACGATCAATTCCGCGCCCCACTCTGCCGCCTGTTTTAACGTAAGCGTTTGGGCTTCGATATCTAGCTCATTGATGATCTGCTGTGCCTTCTCCGTCGTCCGGTTACTGATAGCGATATGCGCGCCTTCCTGTGCTAGCCCATATATCGCCGCCCGTGCTGCCCCGCCCGCGCCAAGTAACACGATTTTCGCCCCTTTGAGCGAAACATTATGCGCTTGCAGATCACCGATGAATCCTGCCACATCGGTATTTGTCCCGCTCAGATCGCGGAAGGTGATCGTATTCACCGCGCCCACCGCCTGCGCGATTTCGTCGGGCCGCACGTAAGGCATAACCGCCTGCTTGAGCGGCACAGTCACATTCACGCCGATGTAACCGCCTTCTTCGCGCAGTTCACGCAGACCTTGACGCACGATGTCCGGCGGAATCGGCACGAGATCATACGTCCAATCGATTAGCCCGAGTTCCCGGAAAGCCGCGTTATGTATGGCCGGACTAAGGCTGTGCGTGACCGGCCAGCCGATCACACCGACCCGTTTTTCAGTAAGTACCATATCAGTTTTGTGAGTTCAGCATATTTAAAATCGTGCGCGCCTCTTCAACAGTTCTCACAAAAATACGCGAATTCGGCTGCAAATGTTGATACATATCCTGCGAAATTTCGCTCACGGTCTTGTATGGGACACTTGCTCCAACGACCATAGTGACGCCGCGATTTGGCTTATCCGCCGTATAAATGCGCCCGATGGGAGCGGAAACGCCTTTTGGGATCCACATCCCCGCAAAAATAATCACCAGATAATGAACCGTATGGCTAACGCTGTCGGCCATTTCATCCGTCTTATCCAGTATTTCCTCAAACTCTTCTGCGCTGTATTTGCCCCGAAATTCATAACGGATCACCGTTTTCTCTTCGTTGTCCCAGTCGGCCTCAATCGGCATACGCCCCCCAGAGAAACGGTTTGCCTAACTAACGGACATTACGCCCTATTGTGCCGCACAGGGAGCTTGTACGCCAAGATTTGCGCCGAGCGCAATCATTGTTTCCGCGAAACCGGGAAACGAATCGCCCGCACATTTGGCATCCATGACAACCGTTTCGCCACCAGCGATCAACCCGGCTACCGTTAAGCTCATAGCCACGCGATGATCGTCGTGGCTGTCAACCGCCGCGCCTGTCAGCGTTTGCGGGCCAAAGATGCGGAAGCCGTCTTCGGTTTCGGTGATGTTTGCGCCGAGCTTAAGCAGTTCTGTCGCCATGACCGCGATACGATCTGTCTCCTTAACGCGCAGTTCTTGAGCATCACGCACCACGCTCTCACCCTCTGCGAACAGCGCCGCCACCATGAACGCCGGGAACTCGTCGATCATGCGAACCACAATGTCATCACCGCCGACTTCAGTGCCCTTCAAAACGCTGTGACGTGCCCGCAGCATACCCACAGGTTCGCCCGCTTCGAGTCCGGTCTCGGTTACAGTGATGTCAGCGCCCATCGCCAGCAGCGCATCCAGCAAACCCGTGCGCGTCTGGTTCAAGTTGACACCTGTCAGCGTAACATCGCTGCCGGAGATCAGCACCGCCGCCACCAGCAAAAACGCCGCCGATGAAAAGTCGCCGGGGACGGTTAAATCCATCGGGTTCAAGCTGCCGTTGGGAGTCAGCACCGCCGTGTTACCCTCTGCGGCGATGTCCGCGCCCATCGAATATAACATTCGCTCGGTATGGTCACGCGCCGGGCCGGGCTGGACGACGATGGTCGCGCCCCTAGCGAACAGACCCGCCAGCAGTACCGCGCTTTTCACTTGAGCGCTGGCCATCGGCATATCGTAGCGAATGCCGCGCAGCTCGGCTGGTTGAATGTTGAGCGGCGCGTAGCCGTCGGCGCTGTGGATATTCGCGCCCATCTTTTCCAACGGCGTGATGATACGCGTCATCGGACGGCGGCGAAGCTGCGAACTGCCATCCAGCGTACTCGCAAACGGCTGGCCGGCCATGATGCCCGCCAGCAAACGAATCCCTGTGCCTGCGTTGACCAGATCAAGCGGCTTCGATGGCGCTTGCAACGTGCCGCCATGCACCGTCAATTCGTTGGTGCTGTGCCGATCAACCTGCACACCAAGCGCCTGTATGCTGGACAGCGACGCTTCGGTATCGCCTGCCGCCAACCAACCGCGCACCTGCGTCACTCCTTGTGCCAACGCGCCGAACATCACCACCCGATGCGAAATCGACTTATCGCCGGGAACGGTGGTGCTGCCGCTGAGTGCGCTGCCTGCTTGCACTACGAAACACGTATCGCTCATTTTTTGCCCCCTGTATTGCCCCCGGCACCATAATCCTGCGCCCAATGGTTACGCGCATCCCGCGCCTGCGTCAGCCATTCGGCTAACCCTGCTTCGTCTCTCGAAATCAGCAGCGTTTCCAATATCGCAAGCTGAACGCGGAAGTGTGCCAACAGCGTCGCAACCGCCTGCGTATTGGTGCTGAAAATGTCAGTCATCATGCTGATGTCGCTGCCTGCCAGCCGCGACATATCGCGGAAACCGCCAGCCGCCAGCCGCCACGCAGCCTCGTCAGATTTACCCTGCTGCGCGACAGTCGATACCAGCGCCGCGCTCAACAGATACGGTAAGTGGCTAATCGTCGCCACCAGATGATCGTGGCGATGCGCTTCCATCTCGATGGGCACAGCGCCTACCGCTTCCGCCAAAGACAGCGCCCGCACCCGTGTCGCTGGTGTCGTGCGCCGCGTTGGGCACAGTACGAACGGACGCCCGTGAAATAACGCGGCATCGCTGGCATCGACACCGCTGTTCTCTTTGCCGGCCATTGGATGCCCGCCAATCGCCTGAATGCCGATTGGCAAGCCGCCCATCGCCATACAGATGTCTTGCTTGGTGCTGCCAACGTCGATCAGCAGCGTATTCGAGCGCAGGTACGCGCCGATGCGCTTTTGCACCAGCGTCATAATCGTGCGTACAGGGGTGGCCAATACCACTGAATCGGCCTCAGCCACCCCTTCGCGCAGATCATCCGTCGCGTAATCGACGATACCTTCGGACAGCGCATAGTCCCGCGTGTGCGCGTCCATGTCCACGCCGGTGATCGTTTCGGCCCAGCCGCGAAGCGCCCGCGCCATCGACCCACCGATCAATCCTAAGCCGACCACCGTGAGATGGCGGCTGGTAAATTTGCCCGGCCCGGAAGCCGGGCCGCTAAAGCTGCCGTCTGACATTCTACGCCGTTCTGCCAACCGCTTCTGCGATGCGTCGTACCTGCTGCATCATCGAGGCGAAACGTTCCGGTGTCAGGCTCTGGCGACCATCGGACATGGCCTTAGCTGGATCCATATGAACTTCAACGATGACGCCATCCGCGCCCGCCGCCACCGCGCCACGCGCCACCGCTTCGACGTATTCCCACTTGCCCACACCATGACTGGGATCAGCCACGACTGGCAGATGCGACAGCGCCTTGAGCACCGGAATCGCGTTCAGGTCGAAGGTGTTGCGCGTATAGGTTTCGTAGGTGCGGATGCCGCGTTCACACAACATCACCTGCGAATTGCCGTGCGACATCACGTATTCGGCAGACATCAGCAGTTCTTCCATCGTGCCGGAGATGCCGCGCTTGAGCAGCACGGGCCGCTGGCTCTCGCCAACCGCATTCAGCAGCGCATAGTTTTGCGTGTTGCGCGCTCCGATTTGCAGCACATCGGCATACTGCGACACCATTTCAACCAGTCCCGGCTCCATCACTTCGGTGACGATGGGCAGTCCGGTCTTTTCACGCGCTTCGGCCAGCCATTGCAGGCCCTTCTCGCCGTGACCTTGAAAGCTGTAGGGCGATGTGCGTGGCTTGTATGCGCCGCCGCGTAGGGCCGTCGCGCCCGCTTCTTTGACCGCGCAAGCCGTCTCGATGATCTGTTCGCGGCTTTCTACCGAGCAGGGGCCGGCGATGACGAGGACTTTATTGCCGCCCATCTGCGAACCGTTGAGCGGGATAACCGTGTCAGCCGGATGGAAGTTACGCCCCGCCAGCTTGTACGG
>JACMMD010000987.1 GCA_014379235.1 Anaerolineae bacterium | reverse complement strand
GTATTTCCGTCGGGACTGTAGCGAATATCCTGTGTGCGGTGTTTCAGCGGCACTTTATAACGCTGGTTTGTCCCGTCCCATAGATAGACCGTTCCCGACGAGAGCGAAACCCATCGGTAGCCATCAGGATGAAATGCGATGGCAGCGGCAGTCATATGCGGAAAGGTAGCTGCGGATTGTAAGCGAACAGTGGATAGAACACGCATGGCAGGAATCCAGCAGATATCGTTTCATCTATTATAACAGTTCCGCAGCCGACAGGAACGATACGCGGCTTAGACGCGGCTTAAACGCGCCAGCGAATCCAGCGGTTGAGAATGGCGAAGCTGACTACTGTCATCGCCAGCAGCACCGCGATGTGTCCGTAAAACTCCGGGCCTATATTGCCGCTCAAAGCCAGTCGCAGCGCCGCCGCCGCATAGGTCGGCGGGAAAAGGTAGCTGGCAAGCTGCAAGGGAAGAGGCAGCGCGTCATAGGGGATGAACACGGGCGCGGCCATAATCAGCACGAACAGCAGCACATTCGATACGACTTGAATGACTTCGACGTTATCCACCAGCGCGCCGAGCGCCATGCCGATGCTCGACAGCGCCAGCGCGGTGATGACCAGCACCACGACAATCCACAGGCTGAAATTCAGTTCCGCACCGTACATCGCCAGCCCGCCGAAAATCGAGATCAGCATTCCCGGCAGCGTAATCACCAGCCGCGATAGGATGATGGCCATCACAAAGGCGATTTTGCTGATCGGCAGCGAGGCATAATACAGCAGCATCCCCTCTTTTTTCATGGTGGTCATGCGAACGGCCAGCGTATACAGCCCGTCGTTGGTGACAGCGAAGATACTCGCGCCCGTGATGATATACAGCAGGCTGTTGTAATCGCGCAGTCCACTGCCCATGCGCGTGAAGCCGAAGATCATGGCGAACGGCAGCAGCACCGAGAACGTCAGATACAAGTACCAGACGGCGCGCACTTCCAAAATCTGTTCGAGCCACAGATATTTTAGGTCTGTGAAAAATTTGGCCATTCCGCTCTGGCGGGTGATATTGCGCGAGTTGCTCATCTGAACGTTGGCGCTGCTAGGATTCGTAATCGTTGCCATTCTGATCTTTCAAATCGAGATAAATGTCTTCGAGCGAGGGTGGCGCGATGCGAAAATCATCCAGTCGTTCCGGCCCAAAGTGGCGCACGACGAGGGCGGTGGCCGCTTCCATCTCATCCAGCGCAATCGTCAGGCTGTATTGCCCTGCGCGCACCGTTTGAACATTGGCCCAGATCGGCGGTAGATTTTCCGGCAGCGTTTCGCCCTCTTTCAGCCGAAACTCCAGCTTAACGCGGCTGTTCTGGTTGGCGCTGAGTTTCAGTTCGCCGGGTGTGCCAGAGGCGATGATGCGCCCCTTACGCATGACGGCCACCTGCTGAATAACGCGCTCCGCTTCCAGAACGTTATGCGTCACCAGCACGCACGTTAGCCCCTCTTGATCGTTGAGATGGGCGATCATATCCCAAACGATGCGGCGGCGGTGTGGGTCGAGTTCGTTGGTTGGCTCGTCAAGGAACAGGATGCGTGGCCTGCCCATCAACGCCATGGCGAAGTTGGTCAGGCGCAGATAACCGCCGCTCAACTTGTTCACATACTTGCGGCGATAGTCCCCAAGTCCGAGTTCGTCAATCAGCGCAGCGGACTGCTGTTTGGCATCTGGTGCGCTTTGTCCACGCAGGCGTCCGGTGAAAAACAGCGCCCGTTCAACTTCGATATAGCGCATTGGCATTCCGGTCTGCGGTAAAAAGCCGATCAACTCTTTCACCTTGTCCGGCTCTTTGATGACGTCGACGCCTTCGATACAGATGTCGCCCGATGTCGGACGCACCAACCCCAGCAAGGTGGAAATCAGCGTAGTTTTGCCCGCGCCATTGGGGCCCAACAGACCGAAAATCTCGCCCTGTCGCACCGAGAACGACACGTCATCGTTGGCGACAACCGGTGGTTTGCCAGGATACGTGTGGCTGAGGTGCTGCGCTTGAATAGCGGTAGGCAGAGGGAGCATGGCGGGCTACTTTGGCTGAACTCTGCGCGAGAGTCCGAGCGTAGTTTCATCGGGCCGCGAACGCAGTTCCATCACGCGCTCGTATTCAGCTTGTGCCAATTCCGATGTGTACTGCCCCGCGTAATCGGTCTTAGCGGAGTAGAAGCGCTCTTTGAACGCTAAGTCTTCGATGATCGTTCGCATCACGTCTTTGTTGGTGAACAGCGTGGGATAAGGCGTGTAGAACATCCGCAGATAGTCGCCGCCGCTCAGTGCCAGCGGCAGCGGCGAACGCCATTTCAGGTCACCGCTTTTGTTTGTGCCGAGATAAAAGTGCGGCATGGGGATATCTGTGCCATAGGCCACAAACGAAAAGCGACGGTACAGGGCGCGGTTGACATCTTCAAGGCTGTCCTGCGCGATCAGTTCGGTATTCAGCGCTTGTTGTTCTTCGGGCGGCATCTGCTGGAAAGCCTGCCAGAAGCTGTACAGCGGAATCGAGGCGACTTCCCATACCAGCTTCGGACGCCCGTCTTGATAAGGCCATGTTTGCTGAAAATTCGCAAGAAGCTGGCCCATCTGGTAGCCGGGAGAATCAGGTTCAAACAGCAGCAGCGTATCAATTCCGGCGAAATAAGGGTCTATTCCATACTCACGGTAAAACTGCTGTGCGGAGTCGTCAATAAAGCGGCGCATCTCCTGAATAACGAGGTCGCCGTATTCTTTGCCACGATTGTAAAAGCCGCGAAACGAGAAGGCGGTGATGATCAGGTTTTGTCCGCCAAGTTCGATAAACGTGCGGACGAACTCCCAATAGCGATTCAACAGATAGACGCTTTGCTCATCAAAATCTTCGATGTGGCCGGGGTTTTCCGCGAAACGATTTTTCTCTAGGATGTAAGTAGTGCGCGTGCCGCCGATAGCGAACACGCCCGTTAAGCCTTCGGGATAGTGCTCCCGGACACGGGCCGCAAAAATCTGATCGTCCGTCACGATAGTGTTATCCTATTCTGCTGTCAGCATACGTCGTCGCACGCTCTGCCAGTGCCAGACTTATGGGTTGTTCGGGCTTTGAGACTTTGTCAGTTCTAGCGCCGCCTCAATGGTGGTCACGAACTGCATGTCCCAATTTTTG
>JACMMD010000986.1 GCA_014379235.1 Anaerolineae bacterium | reverse complement strand
TCAGGGCCGAGTCCGTTGGTAGTGTGCGTGATGATCGGGCAGTCCGTTCGCTTATGAGCGCGGGCCGCAGCGCGCAAAACCTCTTCCTCTTTGGGCGTGATCTTGCCTTCGCCCGTCGCGCATTTGATGATGCCCGCTTTAACCAGCGTATCGCCCATGCCTTCGTTGATCTCACGCACGAACAGGTCGGCCATCTGGTCGATGTCCATCAGTTTGGCGAAGATGTGCATCGGGGCCCACGTCTCATGGAAGAAGCCCGTCGAGCAGATGATCTTCACCGAACTGCGCCGCGCCACGTCGAGGAACAAATCGACATAGCGACCCGTGCCGATGGGTGTACAGTCGACCATCGCCTGAACACCATACGAGGCCGCTTCTTCCAGCTTGGACACCATGCGTTGAATCATTTCTTCGCGGTCAAAGTCGATGTACTTCGGACGCCCCAACAGATCGCCCCAATCGACGCATAGATGCTCGTGTATCAGTGTGTATCCAAGTGTGTCGGGTGCGATGTCGCCCGTAATCGTGCGTACTTTTTTGGTCATCACAAAACCTTTCTGTAGTAAGTTCTGAGTATCGAGTGCTGAGTCAAAAGGTTCGAGGTACGAGAGGCGAACCCCTTCCGGCGCTAACGCGCCCCCTCGTCCCCCAAGCCGCAAGCAGGGAAGGCTTTGTTCCACTCCTCGCTTGCGGAGAGGGGCTAGGGGTGGGGTTCGCACTACTCAACACTAATAACTTGGCGCAACGGGCCGCCCCGTGCGCGCCGACTCATAACAGGCCAACACCACCGCAAGGCTGCGCCGACCATCTGCGCCCGTGATGCCCGGCTCACGGTCTTCGATGATGGCCGACGCGAACTCCTGAATCTCTTTCTCGAACATATCGTCGCGTTCGCGCTTTTGCTGCCACGAATGATGCTGGCTGTAAAATTGCAACGAATCCCACGTCTTGATTCTGAGCGCGCCATTCGTGCCGTAAATATCCAGATCGCACTTGAACGGCATCTTAAATTCCCCGACCCAATTATGTACCGTCGTGCCGATTGCGCCGTTGTTGAGGCGCAGCGCAACCACGATGCTATCCTCGACAGTCCTGCCCGGGCCATAAGTATCCATAAAGGTGAATACTTCACTGACATCCGCTCCCAGCAGCCAGTGGATGCGGTCAAAGCTGTGTGAGCCGTTCAGGTGCAGCACTCCGCCGCCCGCCTGATCTTTCTGCCAGAACCACTTCGGGATTTTGCCGCCCGTCGTTATCACATCGACGACCATCGTCGGCTGACCAAGCCCACCCAATTCGATGAGGCGCTTGGCGGTTTCCATCTCCGAGTGAAAGCGATGCGTAAAGCCCACCATCAGCTTGATTCCGGCGCGGCGCTGTGCCGCCAACATGCGGTCTGCTTCTTCAAGCGTGTTGGACATGGGCTTCTCCAACAGGATATGCTTTCCGGCTTCGGCGGCGGCGATTGTCGCCTCTTCGTGGAGATGGTGCGGCAGCGCGATATACACTGCATCTACCGATTCATCTTGAAATACCTGCCGATAGTCCGTCACCCACGCGATCTTGCGCGGTTCGGCCAGTGCCCTCGCCGTCTCTGCATCCGCGTCGCAGATCACGCTAACTTCGACATCAGGCACACCCGGCACGGCTTCCATGAAGGTCTTGGCGATGATACCCGCGCCGAGAACACCGAGTTTGATGCTCATGCGTCACTCCGGCGGATGATAACGGCGATGTCGTGGATAAACTCCGGCAAACGGATACTGGTATCCGCGCCGCCTTCGATAGTTATGCTCGGCGAATATAAGCCTGTTTTCGGGTCGAACATCGCCACATCATAGCGTCCCTGCGGCAGGTCGATCACCAGTTGGCCGCGAATGGGTTCACCTGCTCCCGGCGGCGGATCCCCTTGCGGAAGCTGTCCAGCGCTGGTGAGTTCGCGCTCATCCGCGAGGTAAACGACGATTTGCTCACCCAAAACGCCGAACGCCACATCCAGCGTATTCGGCGGCGCGGACTTCACGATCTCCGGCAAAGGGCGCGCATTCACCAAGTCCAGCGCGTGAATGAACTTCGACAGGTGACTGAACCATGTGCGAACATAACGTGACGAGTCCGGCGTCCCTGTTTCGAGATAGGGCACGATGCTAAAGTCGATGTAGTCGTAATGCCCGCCTGTGAGCAGCGTCGTCCACGCCCGCTTACGGTGAATCGTCCAACCGTCGTAATCCTTATACTGGCTGGCGATATTGTCCTCATCCTGATTCAGCGGCTTATGTTCCTGATAGGTCGCCAGACCGTAATCGCGCAGTTCGCGCAGCCGTAACTGCTTGCTCATGAACTGACCAAGTTCGTAGCCGCGCCCGTTGTAAATCGTGTTGGGCAGCGGGTGCATGTTCACGACGTTGTAATCCATCCCCTGAAAAGACAGATCGGAAAATTGATTCCAGCCTTCGAACTTCCACGCTTCTTGTCCAGCGACCAGATGCTTGTTCGGCAGATTGGCTTCGGTATCGCGCACGACTTGAATCAGCGCCGACAGCCATTCGTTGATCTCGTTCGAGTCTGGATTATCGCCGCCGAGAATATCAATCGGCTCGTTGCAAATCTCGAAAATCACGTTGTCGTAGCGGTTGCATTCAGTGACGATCCTTGCCGCATGAGCCATTTGTCGCTGCCACAGATTCGCATGGCGGCGGCTCATGTACTCCTGCCACTTCATCTCGTCCAAGCCGTTGATGTTGTTGGCCGGGTTGAGCGGATTCATGCCCCACACCGTATCGTTGTAGGTGTTGCTGAACAGCACCACCTCGACGATGATGCCGTGATCCGACGCTGAGGCTAGAAAGCCGTGCAAGCGCTCGAAGAACTCGGCGTTGGGGCGATCAAGGTCGAACTTCGGCTCACCATCGAGCGCGCGCCCCGGCCCGGTGCGCTCGAACGGCGCGACGTAATCCGGCGTTTCCGGCTTGCAGGTCGAGTACGGGTTGATCGGCGTTTGCAGTTCGCGGAACAGCACGAACAGCCGCGTCAGCGTCATGCCTTTTTCGGCGGCATCCGTGAGGTAGCGCTCGTAGCGAAACGGGCGGTTCATCACCGCGCCGTAATGCTCCGTCGCGGTTAGCAAAACGAGCGGTTGTCCACGAAATTCAAAAATCTTGGAGTTCTGTGGGTGAATACGAATCGGTGAGGACATAAAGTTTTTCCCTAAGTAATGAGGAACAAGTGATGAGTAATGAGCAAAAGAGAGGTTCAGTTGCAGCCTTCTAGCCGGAGAATTTATTCTCCGGTTTTTTCAGAAATCAAAAAGTCTTTCCTTGTATCGTTGTCCCCTTGACCCTTTGTGATAGGCTTTTGATTTTACCCTGTATCCCTGCGACTCTGCATCTCTGCGTTAAGTTTTTGTCTTCACTGAAAACTGACCACTAAATACTGATGACTACCTTGCCGAAATGTTCGCCTTCTTCAAGCAGTCGATGACCCTCGCGGATTTGTTCGAGCGGCAGCACGGTATCGACCACCGGGCGCACATGCCCCGCTTCGACCAGCGCCAGCGCCCGTGTCAAATCGTAGAATGTGCCGCCGTTCGAGCCAAGAATGCGTAGCTGTCGGTGATAAATCTGCGCGATGTCCAGTGGAAAGGTCGTGCCCGAATGTGAGCCGCACACCACGAGCCGCCCGTTACGGGCCAGCGCCCGTAAATCATGTGGCCATGTCGCCGCGCCGACATTATCTTGAATCAAATCAACGCCTCTGCCGTTGGTCGCATCTAGTAGCTGCTGAACCCAATCGCCTTCGCGGTAGTTGAACACTTCATGCGCGCCGAGTGCTTTCGCCCGTTCGGCCTTGTCTGCTGAGGAAGTCGTCGCAAACACCGTCGCTCCGGCAAAACGTGCAATCTGAATCCCCAACGAGGCCACACCGCCGCCCGCGCCTACGATCAACACCGATTCGCCCGCTTGCAAACCGCCGATGCTCATCAGCATATGCCACGCCGTCATGGCCACGACAGGTAGCGCCGCCGCCTCGACAAAAGATAAGCTCTCCGGCTTGGCGATCAAGTTCGCGGCGGGCAGAATCGTATACTCCGCCAGCCCGCCATCAACGTGTTCACCAATGATGCGATGCTGCGGGCAGGTGGTTGGCTCTCCGCGTCGGCAGAACTCGCACACGCCGCACGTCAGCAGCGGATAGACCAGAACCGCATCGCCTTCGCGCCAATTTTCGACTCCGTCGCCTACTGCGGGGCCGAGTTTGTCGATCTCGCCTGCGATGTCACCGCCTCCGATCAACGGCAGGGGAATTACGCCGAACTTCGGCCCGCGCCGGATGCCCACATCCAACCAATTGAGCGCACACGCCTTTACACGGATTCGCACTTCACCGTAACCCGGCTCAGGGATAGGCACTTGCTCAAGCTGTACGGCGTCACGGTCTCCGTGATAGCGCAGCACGGCGGCGGTCATTGTTGGCGGCATATAAACTCCAAATACAAAAGCCTATCACAAGGGTACAAAGGGACAGAGGTACAAG
>JACMMD010000985.1 GCA_014379235.1 Anaerolineae bacterium | reverse complement strand
TCGATCTTCTGTACAACATCGGGAACACGCCCCACACGTATACACAACATCGTCGAATTAAACATAAGCTACAAGGTGATAGAACGACTCTAAGGGATGGAAGAATACGAGCAAGCCCCCATGTTCATCATGTGAGATAAACATAAACCCCGCGCTAGAAACGTGCGGCAGCAATTCTGGCGGGCTAAATCCAGCCCTGCAATCCGGCGGAGATGGTACAAGTTCGTCATTTTTTGCCATCTCCACTGTCGCCTCATAGTCAGCGTGATATTGCAGAAAGTGAAGTTTTTCCGGCGTATCTGGCGGCTCAGGCAAAGGGATTTGAAACGCGAGGAATATTCCAAAGATAAGAAACCAAGTTGGAATAACATTCTCCGTTTGTAGGATTGATCTTCTAACTAAAAATAGGCAGATCGTTACAATCACAATGACCAGTACAACGAATGGAGCGCACACGAATTCAACAGCGCCTAACCCTAGCGGCCCACGTAAACGCGATAAATAGTAGCCCCACAAAAATCTAGCAATACCTATGCCGACTGCCATTATCAACATGGGTTGCAAGGGTCGCAGATTTTCGCTGGTGAGCAGTCGTTTTACTCGTATCAAGCAGTGTTCTCTTATTCAGCGATCAACAGCTATAGTACACTGCCCACCCTGCTAACTCCCCAATTTAGTGCTTCGACTGTAACCGCCGCGCCTGTGCTTGAGCCTGCATTGCAATCTCGGATACGCGGAAACAGTGTTCTTGAGTCATGGCCGTTTCAGTGCGGTTAATCACGTCATCAAGGAACAGCGGCCCGAACGTCAGCGGTACATCATTGCAGTCGATGTACTGAATGCCCTTGTTATCGACCATGAACAGGTGGTTTTCGCCCGCCCGCCCGCCGATGTCGCGGTATTTTCGCAGTTCGATATAACCATCCGTGCCCATCAAGAACAGCCGCCCATCGCCCCATGTCCCTAAGCCATCCGGCGTAAACCAATCGACGCGGATGTAACCTGTCGCTCTGTCGCTAGTGAGCGTCATATCACCAAAGTCCTCGACTTCGGGATACGTCGGGTGGTTCATGTTGCCCACCTGCGATGACACGATTTCAGCGTCGGTGCTGCCCGTGAAGTAAAAGAACTGGTCGACCTGATGGCTGCCAATATCATTGAGGATGCCACCGAAACGATCCCGCTTAAAGAACCAGTCGGGGCGCTGAACATGCCCGAACATACGATGCGGTCCGATGCCTAACGTTTGAATGACGCGCCCGATTGCCCCCGCGTGAACCAGTTCGCCGGCCTTGACCGTCGCCGCGTTGCTGAAGCGTTCGCTGAAATACACCGAGTAGATGCGTCCGGTCTCCTGCTGAACACGGCGCACTTCCGCCAGTTGTTCGAGCGTGGTGAAACCCGGCTTATCGACCATGTAATCTTTGCCATGCTGCATCACGCGCACACCCAGCGGCGCACGATCTGACGGAATACCCGCGCTGGCGACAATCTGAATCGTCTCGTCCTCTAAAATTTCCTCAGCCGAATGCGCCAGTTTCACCTGCGGATAATGCGCGGCGAACTCAGCGATCAAGTCCGCTTCGGGTGCATAGTACGACACGAACTCCGCGCTCGCGTCTACTAAACACTTCACCTGCCCGTAAATGTGATTGTGGTTTAAGCCGATAACGGCAAAACGAATAGTCATGCTTCCTCTTGTGGTTGGGACGCACCGTTCATCGCATAGTAAAAAGGATCATCAGCCCTGATTGTACCGCGCTGCACGGCCTGTCCGGTAAAGGCCGCTTTGTACAAACTGGCGATAAACTCCAGAATGCGCCGCGCCTCTGCGCCGCTCACAGACGGGCGCTCATTACGATCCATGCTGTCCAACAGCAGCGCGAGTTGTTCGTTATGTGACCCCATCGTATCCTGCTCAATGGTTTGCCAGTGCTGCAAATCGTCGCCAAACGGCGAACCATCGAACGTGCTAAAGCGCCAATTCTGATTGGTGTAGCGATACAGCGCCGTACACTCGACGGTTGCCCGCTCAAAGTCGAGGCGCAGAAAAGACTCCTGTCGCGGCGAAACGGCGCTGGTGGTGATGTTACCGAGTGCGCCGCTCTCGAAATTAACCAGCGCCATCGACACATTATCGACCTCAATCGGGCGGTCAATCGTGGCGGCGATGGCCCGCACTTCGCTCCAATCTCCGAACAGCCATAGGAACAAATCCATCAGATGAATGCCGAGCGTGACCGTCGCACCGCCCGTTTCGGTGGCCCATTTACCGCGCCATGGCACTTGATAGTATGGCAGCGCTCGATACCACAGCGTCTGGCACAAGCCGACCATTGGCCGCCCCAATTCGCCCGCGTCGATCAGCCGCTTCAAATGCTGCCCCGCCGAGCCAAAACGCCACTGTGCAACCGTGCTGACATACTTTCCGGTGCGCGCTTCGGCGGCGGCCAGTTGATCGAACTGCGCCAGCGACGCGCACAACGGCTTCTCACAGTAGACCCACGCCCCCGCTTTGAGGCATTCCAGCGTCAGGTCGAAGTGCGTCCCCGTCGGCGTAATCACATGCACCAGATCGGGCTGAACGGCGTTCAACATCTCCGTCGCGTTGGTGTAGTAGTTAGGGATGTTATGCGCCGCGCAGATGGCTTTGCAGCGTTCGGCATCGATGTCCGCAATCGCAGCCAGATCAAGCCGTTCGCCCGTGCTGCGTATGGCGTCGATATGGCTGTTGACGATATTACCCGCGCCGATGATTGCGACGCGATATTGTTTCATGGTTGTTGTTCCTTGTGATGGGAGTTTGCTGCTTTTACCCTCACCCTAACTCCCTCTCCCAGACAAACTTCGTTTGTACAAGGGCGAGGGAGTTTCAAAGGCCAGTTTTGCTCCCTTCTCCCCTTGCGGGAGAAGGGCCGGGGATGAGGGGTGCGTGTTCATTTACTGCTCGGCGGGCTGAGTTTCGCCGCGCTTGATCTGTGCCAGCACTGCCGCGTCCGGGTGAGTCTTATAAAACTCGTCGAGCGGAAAGCAGCCGGACACCAAGCCGTTGCGCGGTGCGGTTGTGCAGTCGCTAAAGGTACGGCAGATACGTTTGCGCTGCAACGGCTTACCCGCCAGCACATCGGCCATCAGTTCGGGATAGCTTAACACCATGCGCCCCACGCCAACCACATCAGCCTTACCCGTGCGAACGACGTTCTGCGCGACGTTCGGCAGCCATTCCTGTAAATACGAGTAACCCGAACCAACGACGATCAAATCAGGATGACGCGCTTTCAACTGCGCGGTTACGCTGATCTGCCGCGCCACGCCCACGAGCGGGTCTTCCGGCGGGCGATAACCATCCGAAGGCGGGAACAAAGCCGGACGCTGAATATGCGGGTTATAGTATGGGCTGCCCGCCGTGATGCACACCAGCCGAATATCCAGCGCCAGCAGCAAATCGAGGAAGGCATTCGGCTCGGTCAGGTCGATGCATAGGCCGCTGCTGTCCGCGCCAAACGCATAGCGATAAGCCGCGCCGCGCAAATCCTGCGGTGCGCCTTTGCCTTCATTTTTGGCATCGGGGTGAAACGGCAGATAATCGAAAGCGCTCAAGCGAACGCCGATTTCCAGTCCCGGCGCTTCTGCACGAACGCCGGCCACCACTTCGCGCAAGAAGCGAGTGCGGTTCTCGAAGCAGCCGCCGTAGCGCCCTTCTCGATCAACCGCGCTCAGAAATTCATGACCGAGATAGCCGTGACAGTGCTTAATATCGACAAAGTGAAAGCCCGCGGCCTGCACCATCTTGGCGGCATTCACAAACTGGTCGATCAATTGGCTGATGTCATCGTCGCTCATCAACGGGAAATCGTTGGACACATGAAACTTGCGATCAAGCAGCGGATGACGATACAGAATCTTCGGCTCAAGCTGATCGTGATGCGTCGGACGAGCGAAGCGCCCCGAATGCGTCAGTTGCAAACCGATCAG
>JACMMD010000984.1 GCA_014379235.1 Anaerolineae bacterium | reverse complement strand
CGTGGTTCGAAGGGCGATATTTTGTTCTCCGGCGAAGATCGCGTATGGAGTAACATTTACTTCTGCGTGTTCAAGCGCCGTAAAGGGTCACCAAACCCACCACCACCGCCGATGGATCCGCCGCAGCAGGTTGGCCCATAGTCGATGAGTGTTTCGCCAGAGACAAGCCGTGTGGCGCTGGTGACAGGTGCATCAAGCGGAATCGGTCATGCTACCGCGCTGGCCTTCGCCCGTGAAGGGACGAAAGTGGCCGCTGTCGCCCGCAGTGCGGAACGGCTGAACGAGCTGCAACAGTCCGCGCCCGATATGATTCTGCCGATCACCGCCGATGTCACCGATGCTGAGGCCATGCGAGATGCTGTTGGGCTAACCATCGAGCGCTTTGGCCGCCTTGATGTGCTGGTCGCCAACGCCGGAATCGGTCAGCGTGGCAGTCTCATCGATGCCGATTGGAGCGACCTCGAAACGGTGCTGCGTACCAACATCGACGGCGTACTAAACAGCATCCGCGCTGCCGTGCCCGCGCTGCGACAATCTGGCGGCGGGCACATTATTCTCGTGTCATCGGTGATGTCCAGTATGCCTTCACCCTATGCCGCGACTTACTCCGCCAGTAAAGCATTCGTCAGCAACCTCGCCACTTCATTGTCGCTGGAACTCGAAGCCGATAACATCCGCGTGACGGATATGCTCGTCGGCCAAACGCATACCGAGTTTGCCTCGCGGCGATTGGGTCAGCCGGGACGTGTGGCCAAGTTCCTGCCGACGATGGAAGCCGAACAGGTGGCCGTCGCCATCGTGCGCGCCAGTCATGGACGCCGCAAACGGGTCGTTCTGCGCTGGCTAGACCGTCTGATCTTGCTTGGCAACACCGTCACGCCGGGATTGATGGGCATCATTGCGCGGCGACTGTATGGAAAGAAACGCTAAGTTCACAGTTGTCAGTTTACAGTTTTCAAAAATCAGCATAAGCTACTGTCGAGACGAAAACGAACCACTGAGAACTGACGACTGATAACCTTAAACTATGGCAACCAAACTCAATTCGATGCGCCTGCTCGAAAAAAATGACGTTCCCTACGACGTGGTTGAATATCCCAACACCATGCGTGATGCCGAAGAAATCGCGGAAGTATTGGGTGTGCCACCGCACTTAGTTTATAAGACGCTGGTGGTTGAAGCCGTTGGTGTTCCCGGCGCAAAGCCCTGCTTAGTGATGATCGCCTCAAACCGTCATCTCGACCTCAAGCGCATGGCTGTCGTGGCCGGTTTTAAGAAAGTCGGCATGGCCGCGCACAAAGACGCCGAACGCCTGACCGGATTGCAGGTCGGCGGCATCAGCGCGTTGGCGCTCACCCATAAAAACTGGCCCGTCTTCTTAGACGAACCAGCGACACAGCATCAGTACATTTTGATTAGCGGTGGTCAACGCGGCGTTGACCTGCGTGTACCGACGGCGGCGCTACTGCGCGTGTTACGCGCCCGCGTAGGCGATGTGAGCAACGATACCGAATGACCGGCGTAGGGGCGACCCGCTGGGTCGCCCTATCTTGACAGAATGCGCTCCATCTCAAAGTATTCATCGCTGATGAGCCGCGTCTTGGTCACAACTTCTTCCAGCGCGATGGTTTCCATCTTGCGACCCTGTAAAGCCACCATCACTCCAGATTCGCCCTTGAGTAATCTTTCTACCGCTGAGACACCCATGCGCGTCGCTAACAAACGGTCAAAGGCCGTCGGGCTACCACCGCGCTGAATGTGCCCTAAGATCGTCAAGCGTATCTCAAAGCCAACGGACTTATTGCTGTCGAGATAGTTAGCCAGATCAGTGACTTTGAAGGGCGCGCCTTCAGCAATTACAGCGACGGCGTGAGTCTTGCCGCGTACGTAGGCATCTTCCAGCGCCTCGGCAACCTGTTCCATCGTGATCGCATGTTCAGGCGCGATGACGATCTCCGCTCCGCCGAGTATGCCAGCCATCACCGCCAGATAACCACAGTTACGCCCCATGACCTCAATCAGAAAGGCGCGCTGGTGCGAGGTCGCCGTATCGCGGATACGGTCAAGCGCATCGAGAATCGTGTTGAGCGCCGTATCAACGCCGATGCTCATATCCGTGCCCCAGATGTCGTTGTCGATGCTGCCGGGAATGCCGATCACAGGCATACCCAGACGGTGCAGGCCCAACGCCCCGCGCAGGCTGCCATCCCCGCCTATTACCACCACGCCTTCAATGCCGCGAGTGTTCAAGTTACGCAGGCCGCGCTTTTGACCTTCCGGCGTTTTGAATTCTTCATTGCGCGCCGTCTGCAAAATCGTGCCGCCGCGTTGCAAAATACCGCTGACCTCGCGGCTGGTTAACAGGCTCATATCGCCATTCAGCAAGCCGGTGTATGCCTGACGAATGCCATACACTTCCACATCATTCGCCAAACCAGTCCGCACTACAGCGCGTAGTGCAGCATTCATACCGGGCGTGTCGCCCCCACTGG
>JACMMD010000983.1 GCA_014379235.1 Anaerolineae bacterium | reverse complement strand
ATCTATCATGTGCCGCCGTTCTATGCGCTGCTGGCGCAGGTGACAGGCGAGAGCCGCTATTTTGACGAAGCCCTGCGCGAATGGGACTCGCATGTGCGCTGGCTGTCCAGCAATCACGGGCCGTTTCTCGCGCACGGCATCGAAACAGGCAATCGGGTTCTGCGCGGTTATGGTTGGGGACGTGGCAACGGTTGGGCGCTATACGGCATGGTCGATACATTGGAACTCGTCCCCGCCGATCATCCGGGCCGCGCCGATGCGCTCAACAACTTCCGCCAACTGAGCGAAGCCATTCTCGTGCTGCAAGACTCCAGCGGCTTCTGGCGTACCCTACTGCACGAACGCGAGGCTTATCTCGAATCATCGACGGCGGCCTTCTTTGGCGCGGCCTTCACCAAAGCCGTGCGGCTTGGGCTGCTCGATGAGCGTTTCGCCGCCGCCGCCGAACGCGCATGGCAGGCGACGATTAGCCGCATCGAGGACGACGGCAGTTTTACGGGTGTCTCCGCCTGCACATGGGCGGGAACGCTGCCTGACGATCTGGTGTCGATGTATAAAGCGCTGCCGACTGAGGTCAATGTGTGGGGACAAGGTTCGGCGCTGCGTTTCGCCGCCGAACGTATTCACGCAGGCTTATAAGACTATTTCGTAGGGGCGACACATGTGTCGCCCGCACAATTTTGAGGATATGAGTTTATATTGAATGAAGGCGCGTTAGAAGGTCTCCGCGTATTGGACGCCTCGCAGATGTTGGCGGGGCCGATTGCCGCCATGCGCTTGGGCGATCTCGGCGCAGAAGTCCTGAAAATTGAGCCGCTACACGGCGAATGGACGCGCTCGCATGGTTTCGCTGGAGCGGAAATTCAGGGCGAGACCAACGCTTTCTTAGGGCTGAATCGCAACAAAAAGAGCGTGACCATCAACCTCAAGAATGAGCAGGGATTGGCGGTCTTTTACGAACTGGTCGCGCAGAGCGATGTGTTCATGCAGAACTATCGTCCCGGCACAGCCGAACGGCTCGGCGTGGGCTACGAGCAGTTGAGCGCCATCAACCCGCGCCTGATTTACTGCTCGATCTCCGGCTATGGTGAGGATGGGCCTTATGCCGCAACTCGCCCCGGACAAGACTTGATCGTGCAGGGTTACAGCGGCTCGATGATGTCTGTCGGCAGCAAAAACGACCCGCCGCTTCCCGGTGCATTGTGGGCTGTAGACAGCATGACAGGTTATCAGGCGGCGGTTGGCATCCTCTCTGCGCTCATCGCACGGGGTCGCACGGGCAAAGGTCAAAAAGTCTCGGTGAATATGCTGGCGGTGGCGATGGACTGCCAATCGCAAGAACTGATGACCTACCTGAATCTCGGCATCATGCCCGAACGCACGGAGTCGCCCTTCGCCCATGCTTGGGTGACAGCGCCCTACGGCGTTTATCCGACGCAAGATGCGTGGCTGATTATCTCGCAGTCGCCGCTGCACATCTTGGGTGAAGCGCTGAACAATGAACGCCTGCGCGAGATGACTGACTGGAACGACGGCGTTCGTTACCGCGACGAGATTTACGGGATCGTCAAAGCGATCACGCCCACCAAAACGACGGCGGAATGGCTGCAAATCTTCGACGATCTCAAACTGTGGTCGGGGCCGGTCTATAACTACCGTGACCTTGAAAACGATCCACACGTTCAGGCAACGGGCATGATTACGTCGGTGCAGCATCCGACAATCGGCACACTGCGGATGCCCAACGTACCGATTCAGATGAGTGACACGCCCGCCGCCGTGCGAACGCCGCCGCCCCTGCTTGGCGAACACACCGACACCGTGCTGCGTGATCTGCTTGGATACGACGCAGAACGCCTAACCGCCCTGCACGAAGCAGGCGCAATTTAGAATTTATTGTAGGGGCGACACATGTGTCGCCCGCGCATTAGAGGTTATTGATGGACGCAAACGAAAACCTGATTTACAGCAAAGACGGACACATCGCCACGATCCGCCTCAACCGCCCGGAGAAACTCAACACCGTCACCGCCGCGATGGGCAAACGCATCTCCGAACTGGTGGTCGAGGTCAACTACGACGACGATGTGCGCGTGGTTATCCTCACAGGCACAGGCGAACGCGCCTTCTCCGCTGGCAGCGATGTCAAAGTGCTGGACGATTACGGCTCGAACTGGCAGCTACGCAACCGCATTGATTACGCCAGAGAAATGTGGCGCATCCGTAAGCCAGTGATCGCGCAAATTCGCGGCTACTGTATCGGCGGCGGCTTGGAGATGGCGCTGGTATCTGACGTGCGTATCGCTTCAGAGACGGCCAAGTTCGGTGCGGGTGAAGTCAAGCTCGGTTGGAACGGCGGCGCGGGGAACACCCAGTTATTACCGCGTCTTGTCGGCTACGGCAAAGCGATGCAAATGCTCATCACGGGCGATTTGATCGACGCGCAAGAAGCCTACCGAACGGGTTTGGTGCAGGAAGTCACGCCCGACGATCAGCTCGAAGCGAAGGTAATGCAGATCGCAGAAGCGGCGGCCAAGAACGCCCCGATTGCGGTGCAGGCGATCAAGCACCTCGTTCGTATGTCGGAAAGCACGGCGGTTGATGTCGGGTTAGCTTGGGAAAATGATCTGTTCGCTTACTGCTTCACGACAGAGGACGCCGCCGAAGGTCAAGCGGCATTCAAGGAGAAGCGTCCGCCGGAATTCAAAGGGAAGTAGCAATCGTAGGGGCAAGGCATGCCTTACCCCTACACAAACATTTTTGACGAGAAGATCGTTTTTGCGGAAAGGTTATTACTTATGGAAGTAGCGCCGAATATTCATCGTATCGAAGCCCCGCTCGGCAACCGCTTTGTGTGCGTCTTTGCCCTCGTCGGCAGCGAAGCCACGCTGATTGTCGATACGGGCATCAAAGACACGCCCACAACGTACATCGAACCCTACTTCAAAGAGCATGGCCTTGACCTCAATAAAGTGCGCTATGTGGTCATCTCTCACGCGGACATCGACCACTCCGGCGGCAACGGCACACTGAAAGCACTTGCACCGAATGCCCTGTTCATGTGCCATGAGCTGGACCGCGCATGGGTCGAAAACATCGAACTGATGGTCTCCGAGCGCTATAACGAATGGGAGCGCGAAGGCGGCGTTCCATCCAGCGCGGCGGGCGACCAATGGAATCGGGATAATTCCAGCGACATCGCAATGGATTTGACACTCTCCGGCGGCGAACGCATTCATCTCGGCAGCGGTTGGATTGTCGATGTGCTGCACACCGCCGGCCATACATGGGGACACCTCACGATCTACGACCCGTCTAGCAAAACGGCGGTCATCGCGGACTCGGCGCTGTACAATAACGTCCTCACCGCCGACGGTCAGCCCGCATTCCCGCCCACTTATCGCTATCT
>JACMMD010000982.1 GCA_014379235.1 Anaerolineae bacterium | reverse complement strand
TCTTGGGCGAGTAGATCGTGCCGATGGTCGGTTCGCCGCCCTGCCACGTCATGGCCGCGCCTTCGGCATGATGCACGAAGTAATCGAGATCAAGCTCGAACGTGCCGTCACGCTGGACGCGCACGAGCTTACGCATTTGATCGAGATAGACGGGTTCGCCATAAGGCGCGAGGCCCATCACTTTGCCCTCGTCGCCATATTTGGGGAAGCCGAGCCACTGCGATACGGCGGTATAGAAAATGCCGAGCGAATGTGGAAAGTAAATCTTGTCATCGACCTTGAGCGTATTGCTCTTGCCTGTGCCCCACATCGTCGTTACGAAGTCGCCCGCGCCATCAACGGACAGAAGCGCCGCCTCATCGAAGGGTGAGACGAAAAAGGCGCTGGCCATGTGGGCACGGTGATGCTCGACGTTGTGGAACTGCGCTTTCAATGCCGAGTCTTTCACGCCCATTTGCTCAATGAATACTGATTTCAGATTGCCGACTTTCATGCGGCTGGTCAAGCGATTACGGACGAGGCTCAGGCTGGGGCGGTTCTTGAAGGTGAAGAGGGCCGCTTTCATCCGATTGGCGCTGGGGTCACGCGAGATGCCGATATGGTCAAGGTCTTGAACCGTGATACCCGCCGCGCTGAGGACGTATTGAATCGCCAGTACCGGAAAGCCGGCCCAATATTTGATGCGCGTAAAGCGCTCTTCTTCGGCGGCGGCGATCAAGCGACCATCTTGAATCAAGCAGGCGGACGCGCCGCCGTGATAAGCGTTTATGCCGAGGATGTACATGCGAACTCCGATGCGGCTGTGGGTGATATGACCTGCAAATTATATTTGGAAAACACTATAAGCTGCGAATGACTTGCGCCGGGTTGCCGGCTGCGATTACGCCAGCGGGGATGTCTCGCGTGACCACGCTGCCCGCGCCGATCACACTGCCCGCCCCGATGGTCACGCCTTTGAGAATCAACGACTGCATCCCGATAAACACATCATCCTCAATGACGATTGGAGCGGTTGCGCCATCAAGGAAATTTACGCTGCGCTGCACCGGAGTAAGCGGATGAAAATCAGTGTCGGTGATGACGGTGTTGCAGCCGATGCTGACGCGACTGCCGATGGAGACGCGCTCGTCGCATACGATTGAGCCGCCTGTCATGCCGAAATGGTCGCCAATAGTCAATACTGCACCAGAATTTCGTGTACACAGAATACAGGGACGGTTCGGGCCCAGAGGATTGCTGCGGGCAGTCGAGCGCAGTTCGAGGCTTGCGCCAATGGTCAGGGTACTGCGGCGGTGTTTTTGAATGATCGGTAGGCCGTACAGCCGCCAGTCCACGCCCCATGCGACACCCGCCAGCCGAAAACGCAGCCACGCGATAGGAATCAGCACCATTCGCTCGATCTCGTTCTCCGCTTTCCATGGCGTATCGAGCGTTTGAGAAAGCAGTGATTCAGGTTTGGGCGAGTTGCTCATTGGTCACCTTGCGGCTGCTGGTTCGAGAACGCAGCGAACCCCATATCCACATTAGCGCAAACGCGGAGAACGCGAATAGCAGCGGGTCGGTAGGAACGCGATAGCGCGTCGATGGATGAAAGGCGACATACACAAGCGTCATGCTGATCTGCGTAAACCACAGCAGTGAAACATCACGCCACAGTTTGCGCGATAAAACGATGCCGATCAGCGCCAGCGTCAGCAGCCCACCAAAGTAAATACGGTGCAGCGCGCGCCCGATCTGGTCGAAAAGCGGCGTCGAATACGCGCCTACGGGATCACCGGGTGGCAGCCCACCGAGTTCGAGCGCTTCCGAATCATCGCTCTCGGTGATGACGTTGCCCTGATAATCGAGGCGCGGCAGTTCGCCTTCAGTGGGGTTGAAGCGCGGCGCAACGTCGATGCTCCAATAAACCAGAAACTTTGTCCACAGCAGTTCGGGGATGGCTTCGGGGTGTTCACGCAGATAGGTGAGTCCGCGTTCGGTACGGGCGGCGTTAGCCTGCGGCCCGAATACGTCATCGCCTTCAAATTCCAGCCCTTCCAGCGGAACCCACTGCACATCATAGCCAGCCCGTAAATAAGGCACGGTGTATTCGTTGTTGCCTTGATAGATGTTTTCGCCGCTGTTGAGCGAAAAGGGCACGAAGGTATCGAACACCTGATAGTTGCGAATGATCCACGGCGTAATCGTCATAGCGGCGATCAGACCTACTGGCAGCAGTGCCCGAATCGTATCCAACAGCCCGCGCCGGAACGCGAACCATGCCGCCCCAGTCACGATCATGATGAGGATGTTCGCCCGTGCCAGCAGGGTTATCCCTAAAACTAATCCGCCAACCAGCGCATAAGCCCACGCGGCGCGGTCAAACTGCGGACGTTCGCGCAGCAGGGCCATCAGCAGCAAAAAGGCGTACAGCAGCGCCATGAAAAGCGGCGTGTCGATCAACGTCAGATTTTGAAAGATGAGATAGGGATAGAGCGCGTAAAATATGCCCGCGAGTGCGCCGATGTTCGCGCCCATTGGCGACGGAAACAAGCGCTTGCACAGGTGATACAGGCAGGTAATCGACGCGAGATCGAGCAGGATGTGAAACACGCCGACCTGTAGATAACCGCGCCCGAACACGGCGTACAATCCAGCTAAAACGTAACTGTAAAGTGGTGGCAGGTGCGCGTCCGGTACGCCGGGGATCAGCTTGCCATACACGCCTGTCGCTAACAGATTTTGCGCGTAGATGTCGTATGCGCCAGAGCCGTGAATTTCACCGGACTCCGCGAAGTCGAGGGTCGATGAGAGCAGCAGCAGCACCGCCAAGCGTGCGGCGGCGGCCACAATCAGCACGAGGGCGAGTTTGTGAGCGCGTAGAAAATTGAGCATAAGCGGATAATATATCAAGTAGGATAGAGTGTCTACGCTTGAAACAATATCAAGCCTTCTCATGCTAGAATGTAAACGAACTACCGGGATAACCGATGAACAAACGTAAGTTGCTGAAGAAAATCCTATCGGGTTCAAAGAACATTCGCTTTGATGAACTGGAGACACTCGTTATCGCTTTTGGATTTCACTTACCACATATCAACGGTAGTCATCATATGTACGCGCATTCTGAAATACCGGAATTACTGAACTTACAGGATGTAAAGGGACAAACAAAACCTTATCAAGTAGCTCAGTTTATCAAGTTGATCGAAAGATATGATCTTAAATTGGAGGATGAGGAATGAAGGACTATCACATCAATATCTTCTATAGCGAAGAAGACGAGGGCTATATCGCAGACATCCCCGATTTAATGTATTGTTCCGCATTTGGCGAAACGGCTGCCGAAGCCTTAGCTGAAGTTGAACTTGCGAAAAGCGCATGGCTTGAAGCTGCTCGCGCTGAAGGTAAGCCTATTCCGCCGCCGCGTTACCGCCCTGCGATTTATAAAGCCTCATAAACCTCGTTACTAGTCTACGCAACCAACCTCAAATTACTGAGAATTACTTTCCCCCAAAAGGCTGAGAAAGTTTCAGCCACTCGCCTGACGAGGCGTGGGCGATTTTGGGGTTTAATAAAAGCATCAAAGGATAAACAAACACGCGCCGACAAAGACGCGATTGTAAACGAGGTTAACAGTTATCATGATGAACATCCTGAGTACAGCAGAAATGCGCCAATTCACGATCAAGACCAGCGGCCAGCCGACGCTGTTTCAACGGCTGCAAAACGTAGACGATGCTATCATCGGCTGGCTGTCGCAGTTCACCGAAATCGAAGAAGTGCCGCAGGTGAAAGTTCCGACTTGCGCGCAAATCCACGCTTGTGAAGAACTCGAACCGATCATGAGCTTGGGTGACGACTAGGCCATGCTGCAAGTTCGCTCAAATACGTGGCGTGACTTCCGACGTTGGGAGTGTGTCAACCGCATCATGCTGCGCTACGGTTTTGACCCGATGGCGCGGAAGATCATTGACCAAACCATAGCAGACTGAGAGCACACACCACATGCCTAAAGCCCTGTTTTTCAACGTTCCCGCGCATGGACATGTCAATCCATCGCTGCCATTGGTGGCGGAACTGACAAAGCGTGGACATCACATCATCTATTTCATCACTGAAAACTTTCGCGCTAAGGTCGAAGCAGTGGGCGCGGAATTTCGGCCATATGTCACGATTGATGATGATTACTTTAGCGGGCCGGGGTTAAACGGCACTCGCCCTCAGTTTGCCGCGCATTGGCTGATAACCACGACGGGCGAAGTTCTGCCGGAACTGTTAGAAGCTGCCCGCCGCGTACAGCCTGACTACATCCTGTACGACGGCATGTGCCCATGGGGATACATGGTGGCAAAAATATTAGGGCTGCCAGCCGTCGAATCGCTGTCGTTAATGGCCTTCGGCACGCCGCCCATCAGCGCGATGTTGAAATGGGACGTGATGCGCCCGATGATGAACATGGTGCGCCGTGATTTCAGCAAGGGACTCGCTGCAAATCGCTTGTCGCAGGCGCTCGGCAAGCAGTACGACGTTCGTCCGCTTGGCATGATGGAGATTTTGAGCGCTCCTGCTGATCTGGCCATCAGCTACACATCGAAGGCTTATCAGCCTTACGCGGATACCGTCGGCGATCACATTCGTTTCGTCGGGCGTACTGTCAGCGACGCGCCTACCGACAGCAGCTTTTCATTCGAGCAAGTCAATGGGCGGCGGTTGGTGTATATATCGCTTGGGACGCTGGCCAATGAGGATGCTTCGTTCTTCCGAACGTGCATCGAAGCATTCAGCGGCACGGATGATTACGTCATCATGAGCACGGGCAATCGACTTGATCCGAAGTCGTTCGGAACGCTGCCGGAAAACATCGCTATCTATTCGTGGGTTCCACAGTTCGATGTCCTCAAGCGGGCGTCGTTGTTCGTTTCTCATGCGGGACTCAACAGCGTCCATGATGGCCTCTATTTTGGTGTGCCGCTGCTGCTCGTCCCACAGCAAGACGAGCAAGAGATCAATGCTTACCGCGTGGTCGAACTCGGTGCGGGCTTGATGTTGCGAAAATCGCAGGTCAATGTCGAGGCGATCAAGGCGAACGCCGCACGGCTGCTCTCCGACAGCCGTTTCAAAGATGAGGCCAAACGCATCGGTGAGACGCTGCGCGCAGCGGGCGGTATGCCTCGTGCCGCCGACGAAATCGAGGCGTTTCTCGGAAAGCACGTAAAGGTTCATTAG
>JACMMD010000102.1 GCA_014379235.1 Anaerolineae bacterium | reverse complement strand
CTCGGTTGTCGCGCTGCTGCAAATGACCGCCTTTGAGGGCGATGTAATGCAAGCCAGCGTGATTAGCGCCGTGTTGAACCTCGTTCTTAGCTGGATATTGATCTCACGCTACGGCATAGAAGGCGCGGCGCTGGCCACAACCCTATCACTGATTGTGCGCCGATGGCTGCTCTCGCGCAGTGTCCGCAACCGCTTGCACATCAACCCCAGCGTCAGCATCTTCAGATAGCGGTGCTGTTGGCGCTGGCTGTTTGGCGGTGGTAGCGAACTCCTCATAGTACGAACGCTCGGTGTTCACAGACCATAAATCGTGGCTCTCACCCATCAGGTTTCTAGCCGCCAGCATCCCCGTGAGCATCGAATGATCTTGATTGTTGTAGCGATGCAAGCCGTTACGCCCGATGGTTTGCAGGTTCGTTATATCGTCGAGGTAATGACGGATGACACCGACGTTCTGCATGTAGTGTTCGTCATAAGTGGGATAGGCGCGAAGCTGGCGCACCACTGTGCCATCCTCGACCATGCTGGCCGATGCCAACCCTAGCTGCTGCATCTCGGTTGCGGCCAGCGCAAGCAGATCGGCATCGGCCATGCTCCACAGATCGTCACCTTTGCTGCAAAAATATTCCATGCCGATGCTGGTTTTAGTTGGGTCAGGCAGCATAGCGCTGCTCCAATTTTTGAAGTTCTGCACACGTCCGACCCGCACCTGCGGGCTGTGAATATACAGCCAGTTATCGGGGAACAAATTGGGAGCGTCTACGATCAGACAAACCATGATGAAATCGCGGTATTGCAAGCGGTGGGCCGCGTCGATGACGACTGGCGGCGGCGCGGGGTCGATGCGGTCTATCAACTGGCGCAGCGCCATCGAGTTAATCAGCGCGTCAACAGGTTGTGTCGTTGTCTCGCCGTCGTGTCTCGTAACAATGTGCGAGACACGTTTGCCGTCTAAGCTAATCTCGCGGACATCGATGCCTGTTTGCACACTTGCGCCACGCGCTTCGATGATCGTGCGGAACTGCTCCCACATCATACCGGGCCCCAGCGGCGGGTAATGAAATTCCTCGATGAGCGATTTCACGTCGCCGCCGTTGGTGTTGAACAGCGCGTTACGAACTGCCGATACCATCGACAGCCCTTTGATGCGCTGTGCAGCCCAATCCGCCCGAATCTGACTACAGGGAATGCCCCACACTTTTTCGGTGTAAATGCGAAAAAATCGGTCATACAGCCGCCGCCCGAAACGGTTGACAACATACTGCTCGAACGTGTCTTCAACGGGGTACGGGTTGACCTGAGCGCGCAGATAGCTCCACAGAATCAAGGCGCTTTCGACCATGCCGAGCTTGAATACCGTATCGCGGAGTTGCAGCGGATAGCGATAGAACTTGCCATCGTATAAGATGCGCGAGAGGCGCGGCACTTTTAAGAAGTCCTCGCCCATGACCTCGTGCCACAACCGCGAGATTTCGTCTACTTTGGTGTAGAAGCGATGCCCGCCAATATCGAAATGATAGCCCTTGTAAACTTCGGTGCGTGAGATGCCGCCGACTCGTTCGCCTTTTTCTAGCACCTGCGGCGTGTAGCCGTGCCGTGTGAGTTCGTAAGCAGCCGTTAGCCCAGCCGGGCCAGCGCCAATAATGGCGATATGTGCGTTTTTGAGCATCATACGGCTTGTCGGATTGTCCTGTTATCCAGTTTGTAACGAATAGTCCCTACAGCGAAGGCGACTCCGCTATAGAAATAGTAAAACCAATGCCAAGGGATCGCCCGCAGGGTAAACCATACTCCGCGTTTATGCAGTAAAAAACGATATAAGCGGCGATTCAAAACCAGAAGCCCTAGCATACAACACACTACGACAACCCTCATAGCCCCGACCCATACCAACGGCAGCATGAGCAGCAGCAGCCCTACCAGAAGCGTACTCAAGCGGCTGGAGATGTCGAGATTCAGATCGTTGATGAGGTGCTTATCGCGCTGGATAAGGCGCGTCCATGGCAGCGCCCGCCCAAAGAAATCGGTTTGCACCTGCGAAACCAGCGTCCAGCGCTTGAGGTGTGTCACTTGCAAGTCTTTGCATAAGCGGATGCGATATCCGGCAGCCTTCATCCGATAGCCAAGTTCGATGTCCTCAATAGCACGATAGCCCAAATGGAAGCCACCAACCGCTTCAAACGCCTCGCGTCGAACTGCTCCGCACGCGCCCCAGAACGTCGAGGCTTCTGCGTTACCTGTTTGGTGAACATAGTGATGCGTGAGGTTTTTGTACTGCGAAGCGAAATTGGTTTCAGTCGGTGTGTCATCGTAAGAGCCAATAATCGCGCTGACGTTCGGGTTAGCGGCGAACGTTTCGCTGATTTTGAGCAGCACATCAGGATGCACGGCAACGTCAGCATCAACGAAGTACAGCACATCACTTGCTGCCACCGCTGCCCCTAAGTTGCGGGCAGCGTCCGGCCCCTGCGGCGTGTCGAGTTCGATCACGCGCACACCACGCGCTGTCGCCAACTGCCGTGAGCCATCGGTATCGCCGTCAGCCACAACGATGATTTCGTGCGGCGCTGGCCGCAGCATCAGCAGCGCGTCCAGACAGCGCTCGAATGCCACGCCATCATTGTAAACAGGAACGATGATCGAGATAGACAACGCAGCGTTAGCCATCAAGCGCTTGGCTCAGTGGGTACGATTTCGACCAATTCCCACATTTTGTAGAACGCGATGGAATTGAGTTGGAGCGCAGCTAGATCAAGGTTGAACCTGTCCCGCAGTAGTTCGTTTGAGGTCTCACGCAGGGGATACACGAAGGCATAGACATGCGTATCAGCGCCGAAGTGTACTTCTCCCGGTTCTGCCGTTAGCAACACACGGTTGGGTATGTTGTGCCTATCGAGGTAATAGTATAACGGCGAATACGAATAGGCAGCGTATAAAACCTGATCGCCTTCCTGCACCAGTTCACCGAGTTCTAAGGCGACTTGTTCGACATCATCACTATCGTTAAGCTGACCATTTTCGGCGAGGTTTCCGTCATCCAGCAAGCGTAGCCCCAATACCAGCGTCAGCAGCAGCGCCCCAACTGCTATCAGCGGTAATTTAACTTTCATCCAGCGCAGCAGCCACGACGCTCCGGCTGCGACGGTTAAGAAATACAAAGGGATGAATGTGACCCATGTGCGCCTGCCGGGAGTAAGCCACAGCGCTATCAGAACCACATAGACCCACAGCAGCGTCGGAACGATAAGCGGTACACGGTCTTTACTGATACGCCAATGCATCACCGTCGCCACTACGGGCAGCAGGAACGTAGCGAACTTGAACACCGCTGGCAGACCTTGATAGAAAAAGCGCAAATTCCGATATGGTGTACGGGTAAACATCCCCAGCCATGTTGTGGTGTTGGTGTCAGCATAGCCCCCCTCACCTGTGATAACGTTAAATCCTTCATCGGCAAGGATCGGACTATACAGTAAGAAGGTCAGCGCCCCGCCCGCCGCCAGCGCCCCGATGCAGTTTCGCAAGAGACGCCGACGCTGGCGGTGCTCCGCTTTATTTTCGACCCAAATGCTGATGACGAGCCACAACGCTATCCCGCCCATTGCATAGATCATCAACGGGACGGTGTAAAAGCCAAGCGCCGATAACACGGCAAATGCCGTCCATCCGCGCCAATTATCATGCTGCTTGAGGTGATGTGCCAGCAAAAACAGCGCGAGAATCATCAACGCAACCATTGTATAGCCGCGATTGTTCACGCTGAAATCGATTAGCGCGCCAGAAACCGCGACCAATGACGCCGCCAACAGGCTCGCTGGCTGGTTGTAAACGCGCAGGGCCAGCAGGGCTGTAGCCGGAATCAACAGCACACCAGCAATGAAGGCCGGTAAACGAAATACCATCGGCTCATTGCCACCGATGTGCAAGAGCGCCTTTGATAGCAGGGTATGTAGAACGTGGTTGTTGGCGTCGCTGTAGTCGCTGATGATGAAGCTGACAGGCTGCGTCATAAAGTTCAAATAATTGGTGGCTTCATCGGTTTTCATCGTGCGATCAAGATGATGCAAGCGCAGCCCAAAACCGATCAGCACGATCAACAGCAGGGTCGTAATGTAAATGGCGCGATTAGACATGTGAGTTAGGTTGAAGGGTTTAAAGTCGGAAGTCTCGCATCATAACATAGGGCACTACTGTCGGCAACGGTTTTAACCACTACCCCGAACCTGCACGTTTTTTAGTCTGAAAAATAGCGGTGGTGTGCTTATTAAAGATCAGGGGCAGCCAAGTTACCTCAGACTGCCCCTGAAAGGTGCTCATGCTCAGACGACTACGCGCCTTCTCTGACCTCGATGATCTCATCAGCGAGCAGCCCGTGTGCCTCACGGTGAACCGCAATTGCAGCTTCTTTAGTCGGCGCTTCGATCAGGCAGAAGACCTTGCCGGAACTGTCGTCAAACCAGTAGCGCAGGTACTTGACGCCGTATTTCGCCTGCGTGTTCAAGTCCGCCTGATGAGCGCCAGCGACGGCCTCGGCGGTCAGCCCTTCGACGTGTTGGTGGATATCCATGAATAGAGGCATGGGTTGTCTCCTTATGTGAACAGGGTTAGGTAGCAGGTGTCAAGTCCGTGATGGGCTGATCGGACGGGCAGAACACCAGCGGGTTATAGTCCGCGAATATCCCACCGGGATTGGTCGTCCACAGCCACAGGTGCATTGTCCACACAGGTGGGGTATCTGGGATGTTGGTTTTGAGGTGCATCGGACGGTTGAATACCATCGGCGCTTCACGTCCGGTGTTGTCCGGGTCCCAGACATCAGCAAACACGAGGTATTCGAAGGCCACGAGGATCATCTCGCCGTCTTCAGTCGGCTCGTAGACCAGAGCCTCCGGCAGCATCGGATCGACCACATCATCCCCGACAAGATCGCCATTTACATAGTGCTGTCCCATCCCGCCTATGTCGTTGTTCACGAAGCAGTCTAGGAACTTACCATAGCCTGCGTCCTCAATACCCGCGAAATCGCGGAAACCCGCAGTGAACTCGCGGACATCTGCGATAAGTCGGCTGTCTTCGGCGGAAATAGGCGCATCAGCCGCCTCATCGTGAGCATGGGTTGTATCCTGCGAATACGCCATGCCCGAAATAGAAAGGACTGTGAGCAGACCGGCTAAGGCGAAAACCCCTACCAGCGAATGCTTTGTCTTCATCGAACACTCCTTACTTGTTCTTACGGATATGTTCAGAGTAGCAGTTCACCGCTGTGAGGGGCATCTACCAAATGGCAGAGACGCTGGTAGATTTTTTCGTTATGCGCGTAGTAATCCTAATTCCTGAGCGCGGACAATCGCCTGTGTGCGGTTGGCGACATCCAGCTTGCGATAGATATTGAGGGTGTGCGTTTTCACTGTCCCCGCACCAATCACCAAACGCGCCGCGATTTGTGGATTGGTCATGCCTGCTGCCAGCAGACGCAGTATTTCATTTTCCCGCACTGTGAGGAGGTGTTGGTGAGCAGTTTCATCAGATAAAGCGCGAAACGCATGTTGGATAATGACTTTGAGCCTGTCAAAAGTGAGTGCTTCACCCGCATCCCAATGCGCTTGATATGTGTCCGCATCCATCCGCGCTTGCAACTGCGCCAGTAGACGCTCAAACAGCGGCCATTGGCGCACCCAGTTCAAGGTTGTGTCGGGATAGGCCAAGACCCACGCCAGCAGTTGAACCGCTTTTTCTGGCTCGGTTTCGGCCAGCGTATAGGCCACACACGGAGTCATCCAAATGATGGTTGCGGGGATGACATCAGGGTCAAACAATTCCAGCACTTTTTGAATATAAACGCGGGCTTCTGCTGGTCGACCTAAGCCGCAAGCTAACGCTGCCTTCGCCCACGCCATTAATTGGGAACCCATTGTGTAGGTGCTGACATATTTTCCCAATTCGGTTAGCCGCATCCCTTCAGCATAATCCTCACGCAGACATGCTAACAGAATCTGCAGCGACAGGCTGTAAGGTTGGATGACAAACTGATTGAATTCTTCAGCGGACTTCCGTGAACGCTCGGCATATTCGCGGCAGGCATCGTAATCGCCCTGACAGAAAGCAACTAAGGCCAGCGAACTTAACACATGAGCAACTTGACCTTGATGCCCGGTCTCGGTGGCAAAGTGTAAGGCTTCCTGAGCGTAATGCCGCCCCTTGATGTAAGCGCCGTTCAGAATAAAGACTGAGGCGAGGTTATGCAGGCAGATGACGAGTGAGAACCCGTTATGGGAGACCCGTGCCAGTGCTAGGCTCTGCTCCGTGTATTCGACGCCCTTATTCACCTCGTTGAGATTGATGTACACATAGCCCAAGCGATGCAAAACCCAGCAGACGTAGTACGGCTCATTGACAGCCTCGAACAGCGCTTGACTGATTTCCAGATGCGGCGGTGCTTCGGCGTAACGCTGTGTACTGGTCATGACATAAGCGGACATAAGATGGCAAAAAGCAATCTCGAACGAATTATTTTCCGCGACTGCAATCGTCAACGCCTGCTTGATACTCGCCAGCGCTTCCTCATAATCCGTCTGATACCACCAGTGCAAATACCCCCAGCGCCGCGCCAGCAGCCGACCTCTCAGTGACACATCAGCGATGGGTTGCTCCAGCGTTTCCTGAAAGATCGTGATCGTTTCACGGTAGCGACTGCGTAACAACCCGTACAGATACAGACCGTTGAGCAGGGTGTGAAGGGTTGCCACCTGCTGGTTCTTCGCTGACCATTCCCATGCCAGTCGGATATTCTCGAAATCACGTTCGATCACCTGCATGGTTTCTAACTGCTGCGGTTGTTTGAGTGCGCTTTCGTGGCGAAGCATCAATTGGGCAAAGTGGGCGCTGTGTCGGGCGTAGGCGGCTTCTCTCTCCCCGTATGCCTCTAATCGTTCCATGCCATACTGACGCAGCATCTCGTGAATATCGAAACGGTCAGCGGCCTCTACCTGAACAAGCGATTTCTCGACCAGAGCGGCCATGCAGGCGAACGACGCATCCGCGACCTGTACGGCGGCGTTAGCATCAAAGCCGCCAACGAAGACGGATAATTTGGCAAAGATCAGACGTTCATCTTCCGCCAGCAGTTTCCACGATTGGTCAAAGACCGCCCGCATACTGCGATGGCGTTCCTCGATGTTGCGTGTGGTTGTGGATAGAAAATCAAGGCTGTGCCGCATTTCATGAGCAATTTGAGCGGCACTCGACCCTTTGAGCCACGAGGCTGCAAGTTCAATTGCAAGGGGTAGTCCAGCAGTCATAATACAAAT
>JACMMD010000981.1 GCA_014379235.1 Anaerolineae bacterium | reverse complement strand
GCCAGCCGGAACTTATGATGAGAGCGTGTATTTTCTGCCGGGGGCTTTCCGGTATTTTATTGCGAACGAGGAGTATGCGCTGGAGATCGTCACGGCGCTGATCGGGTTTGTGTCGATTCACAAAGATCGGCTTGAGCAAGATGGCATTTTGGAGATCGTGCGCGACTGCATCCGCGAGTGTTTTGAGCGTTGGACAGGGGAGTTCGTGGTCGTTCATGATCTGATGGCGGAGGGCGCGCCGGTTGCGTATTTCGATTATGTGAAGAATACGGCCTTTGTGGCATCGACCATCGCTGAACTGGCGCGCTTTGAAACCCATGTGGACATTGCCGAGAAGTTCCTGCGCGATTTGACCGAGAACGACGGCGATCCCGTGAAAGCTGCATGGTTCTTAGAATTTGCTGCCAGCCGCTTTCAGTATGCAGAGCCGATTGAACATGAGTCAATCGTTGCGCTCATCAACGATAAGGATCGATTGAACAAGGCCGCCGAAATTGTGCGGCGGCATCAAGACTTTATCGACGCAGCGCCGACGTATTGGCGCGATACGTTCAAAGTGCTGAATATCGATTAAAGGTGCGACTGATGTCCACGATTGCCACTTTCCGTGTGAAGCGCCCGCGACCTACAAAGCTGTCCGATCCTTTTCGTGATTTTTCAGGCGATACGCTGGCGAAACTTCTCGCTACACCTGACGACAAATTAGATGCCAGCCAGTATCGAAATTTGCTTGGCTTTTTACCAGCAGGCACGTATGAGGAAGTCATCTATTTTCTACCGGGCGCTTTCCGTTACTTTATTGCGAATGAGGAAGCTGCGTTCGACATACCTGCTGAAATCATCAGATATGTATCGATCAACAAAATCTACCTTGATGATGACGGTATATTGGAGACCGTGCGAGATTGTTTACGTGAGTGTCTTGATCGCTGTACGAAAGAGTTTGTTGTCATTCACAAGGCAAGGGCGGTTTCTCAAACCAGTTATATCGATGACGTGAAACATAGTGACTTTATTGCGGAATTCACGTTTGAGTTGGTTAGTTGTGAGACCCATGCCGATCTTATCGAACAGTTCGTGCGTGGACTGTCCGATAACAACAATGACCCCGTAAAGTCAGCGTGGTTTCTAGAATATTCGGCACGGCTATACAGTCCCGCAGTCGATCCTGAACCAGTCCGGTCACTGGTCAAGGATCAAGAGCGCTTGAACATGGCTGCCGATATTGTGCGGCATCACAGCGAGTTTATCGACACAGCGCCGACCTATTGGCGCGATACGTTTAAGCTGCTGAATATCGAGTAAAGGCAAACGATGTCTACGATTGCCAACTTCCGCGTAAAGTATCCGCGACCCAAAAAGCTATCTGACCCTTTCCGGGATTTCAGTGGCGATACGCTGGCGAAACTGCTTGCTACGCCAGATGATGAACTCAGCAATGTTCAATATCGTCTCTTGTTTGGCCCCCATTTGCCAGCAGGGACTTACGAGGAAATCGTCTATTTCGTGCCGGGAGCGTTTCGTTATTTGCTGGAGAAAGCAGATTCATACGAGTTCACATATTCGCTGATCGGATTTGTTTCACAGAACGCAGAGCGTCTCAAAGAGGATGGCATTCTAGAAATTGTGCGTGACTGTATCCGTGAATGTCTTGCACATTGGACGGAAAAGTTCATCATCGCTGACCCAAATACGGGCCTCTACTACACGGCGCATATTGGAGATTTCATCGACCAGTTAGTGAAATTTAGGACGCATGTGGACCTTGCTGAAACGTTCGTGCGCGACCTCGCTTACAACGAAACTGACCCCGTTAAAGCCGCATGGTTTCTAGAGTATGCGCGATGGCAAGGCAGCGATTTTTATCCTTCTCCTGAGGAGACAATTAACCAACTCATCGACGATAAAGAGCGGCTCGAAAATGCCGCTGCAATTGTGCGGCGGCACAGTGAGTTTATCGGCACAGCACCGCTCTTTTGGCGAGAGACGTTTGAGCTGCTGAACGTCGACTAGCGTTCGCTTACTTGGCCCGCATCCGGTTGTTTTTGGCGTTGTGTTCAAGTTCAACCAAGCCGAGTTCTTCCATCAGCGGCGGCAGATACATGCCGAAGCGTCCACGAAAACCTTTCTTGAGGCCGTACCAGCCGCCCATGGGGTTGTCCGCCGAGCGTCCCCATGCCTCTACTGTGCCTTCTTTCGGCTCTTTCAACTCGTCGGCTGCGCCAAGCTCCATCCAGTCACCGTGTTGTTTGAGCATCTGGTGTAGGTCTTCGATGGCGCGCCAGTCGTAATGCAGCACAGTTTTGCCGACGGTACATACGAGGATCGGTGTATCTTTGGACTCGTCCTTGTACATGGTGTACTCAGCCGTGCCGGGAGCGGTTTTGAGCGCCCAAGGATTGTCTTTCGTGCCTTTATCGGTGGACATCGTAAACCTCTGTTATTCATATATTCATCATATTGAATAGTACGTTGAATTGATTAAGGGGGCAATCATTTAGCCGCTTCTGACCTGTGTTCAACCTTGTACTCATGTGATGACGACAGATTGATGATCGAAGCACATTATCAAGGGCAACCATGAACCTCGACACCAACGAACTCCGTTTACTGTCCAAGTCCGATGTAGACCGGGCCGCCGAGATTATGGCTCGAGCGTTCTACCGTGATCCACTGTGGGACTATATCATGCCGGATGAGCATAAACAGGCAGCGCAACTGGCCAAGACGTTTCGCGTGTTCATGACGGCCAGCATCCGCAACGGGCAGACCTATGGCGCTGGTGATCCGATTGAAGGCGTGGCCGTGTGGAGCGCACCGAATCAAAAGGACGGATTCGCGGGGTTGATGGGCGCGGGCTTCTTGCGACTGCTGTTCAGTCCAGTGGCGCTGGGGTTCCTAAAAGCCGGGTCGATGTTTGGGCGGGCAGAGGCCATGCAAAAACTGTACGCGCCAGAACCCCACTTCTACCTGAATGCGATTGGGGTCTTGCCGGAAGCACAGGGGAAAGGACTGGCATCGAAACTCATTCGACCCTTCTTAGCGCGGGCAGATGCACAGGGCGTCAGCACCTATACCGAGACGATGACAACCTCGAACGTGCCGCTCTACGAGCATTACGGTTTCCAGTGTATGGAAGACTATCGTGTACCAAAAACTGAACTTCACCTATGGGCCCTGTATCGAACCGTGCAGCGCTAAGCGCTTATCCGGCCTGCCCGTCGCTGCTGACATCGTTGTTGTGGTTAACGGATTTGGCATCGTTAACAGGGTTGGCGTTGTTCACGGGTTTAGCGTTGTCGTCATCGTCGCCGTCGAGCTTGTCTTTGACGGTGGTGAATACCTTCTTGACGCGCTCGTTGCGGCGCGCACGATATTCGGCCATGAGCGCCTCTTTGAACACTTCGGTGTCGGTTTCCTCAAAGTCGACATTGGCGCGCATGGCTTCGCGGCGAGCGTGCGCTTCGTTCGTCCACGTCGCGTCATGATCGGGGCGAATAGCCGTGCCGTAATGCCGTGCCCAGACTTCGGTGAATTCCGCGCCGAACAGCAAAATCTGCGCCGAGTAGTAAATCCACACGAGGATCGCCGTCAGCGAACTGGCCGCGCCGAACACCGAGCCAACGTTGGAGCGTGAGAGATACAGCCCAACAATCAATTGACCGACGAAGAACAGGAACGCGGTAAACGCCGAACCAACCCATAAATCGCGCCAACGGATAATCACATCGGGTAAGATTTTGAATACGGCGGCGATCAGCACGGTGCTCATCAACATGGTGACGATGAACTGCCCGATGCGAATGGGGATGCTCAAGGCAAGGTTATTCGCGTCACCGAGCATATTGCTAATCACGCTGTTGGTGAACATGATCGTCAGCAAGACGAGGCCGACCAGAATCACAATCGTGAACGAAAACAGCTTGTTCTTGAAGAAAACGAACGGCGAACGTCCCGGCGCGGCTTTGACTTCCCAAATTTTGTTGAGTGCGCTTTGAAGCTGCGCGAACAAACCCGAAGCGCCCCACACGACCACCGCCAGCCAGACGATTGAGCCAAGCGTATCGCTGCCATCGCCGGAGCGCGGTGCAGCCACCAATGAGCGGACGATCTCCGCACCGCTGTCGCCAACCGTGCCGCGCAGGGCGTCGGTGAAGCTAGTTTCGATGGTGGCTTCATCCAGAATCAAGCCTAAGAATAGGGCGATGATAATCAGCAGGGGGGAGAGCGAGAAGATGGTGTAGTAGGCCAGCGACGCCGCGATGCCCGACGCGCCATCTTCCATCCATTCGCGGACGGTTTCTTTCAGGAGCAGGG